>CACBMY010000012.1 GCA_902540545.1 uncultured Pelagibacteraceae bacterium | reverse complement strand
ATGAAAGCATTTCATCAAAAAAAGCACTTACAGTTTTTGGCATTCCTTGACCACCATATTTTGGATCACAAGTTAAAGATACCCATCCATCTTCTATAAATTTTGAATATGCCTCTTTATAACCTGGAGGGGTTCTAACTACTCCATTTTCATAGACACAAGGATTTTCGTCTCCAGCTTTTGCTAAAGGAAGAAGCATTTCTTCATTAATTTTTGCAGCTTCCTCTAAGATATCTTTTACTAAATCAGAAGTGACTTCTTTATATTTTTCAATTTCGTTATAATTTTTATTATCTTTTAGATGTTCAAATAAGAACATCATATCTTTCACAGGTGCGGAATAAACAGTCATAAATTTAATAGTATCAAATTAAGTTAATTTTTTTATTTTTGCAAATATGCAATAATCGCATCTCCCATACCAGAAGTTGAAATTTCTTTTGTTCCTTTTGACATAATATCTCTAGTTCTTAACCCATCATCTAGTACATTTTGCACTGCTTTTTCTAAGTCATCAGCCTCTTTATCTAAGTCAAGAGAGTACCTCAGGGCCATTGCAAAACTCAAGATGGTTGCAATTGGATTTGCAATTCCTTTTCCAGCAATATCTGGAGCAGATCCATGAACAGGCTCATACATTGCTCTCATTTCACCATCTTTATTTTTTGCACCCAAAGAAGCTGAAGGTAATAAACCTAAAGATCCCGTCAGCATAGATGCTTCATCTGACAACATATCACCAAACAAATTATCTGTCACAATTACATCAAATTGCTTTGGATTTCTCAAAAGTTGCATTGCACAATTATCTGCAAGCATATGATTTAACTCAACATCTTTAAATTCTTTATCGTGAAGATTTTGAACTTCCTCTTTCCATAATTGACCTGCTTCCATAACATTCGATTTTTCACAGGAAGTAACTTTATTGTTTCTCTTCTTTGCTAGATCGAATGCAACTCTAGCAACTCTTTTAATTTCTGATGAAGTATAAGTATGAGTGTTTATTCCTTTACGTTCACCATTATCAATTGGCTTAATGCCTCTTGGCTCACCAAAATAAATGCCACCTGTCAATTCTCTAACAATCATGATGTCTAGACCTGATACGATTTCAGGTTTTAGGGTAGATGCCTCAACTAATTGTTTAAAACAAATTGCAGGCCTCAAATTTGCAAATAATTTTAATTCTTTTCTTAGCTTAAGAAGAGCTCTCTCAGGTCTTTTGGAAAAATCTAAATTATCATATTTTGGTCCACCCACAGCTCCTAAAATGACTGCTTCACATTCTAATGATTTATAAAATACTTCATCTGTAATCGGTGTTCCGTGCTTATCGTAAGATGCTCCTCCAACTAAGGCCTCTTCCATATCAAAATCAAGAGATTTATTTACATTAAACCAAGTTATAATTTTTTTAACTTCACCAATAACCTCGGGACCGATACCATCACCTGGTAATAATAAGAATTTTCTTTTTTTGACTTTAATCATTAAATATCCAAGGCTTTGTGGATTTTAATTTTTCTTCAAATGAAATTATTTTATTAGACTTTTCCAAAGACAGTGCAATATCATCTAGTCCCTCAATTAAACATTTTTTTTTAAATTCATCTAATTCAAATTTGATTTCTTTATTCCCAAAAATTATTTTTTGATCTGGTAAATTTATTGCAATTTCTTCTTGTCTCTTAGAATATTCAGAAAGTTCTTTTATCTGTTCATCATTAACTTTAATAGGCAATATTCCATTTTTAAAACAATTATTATAAAATATATCTGCGTAACTAGTACTTATAACGCAAGTGATACCAAAGTCTAAAAGTGCCCATGGCGCGTGTTCTCTAGATGATCCACATCCAAAATTATTCCCTGCAATTAAAATCTTAGAATTATCATATGGAGATTTATTTAAGATAAAGTCATCTATTACTTTACCTTCTTCGTCATATCTCATTTCATAAAATAAATTTTTTCCAAGTCCTGTTCTTTTTATTGTTTTTAAAAATTGCTTTGGAATAATCATATCTGTATCGATATTTACAATTGGTAAATATGCAGGAATACTTTTTAATGTTGAGAATTTGTTCATTTAACTATTGTATTTTCTAACATCATCTAAATTTCCAGATATAGCAGCTGCAGCAGCCATAGCTGGACTAACTAAATGAGTTCTTCCACCTCGTCCTTGTCTTCCTTCGAAATTTCTATTTGATGTTGATGCACATCTTTCTTCTGGCTTCAACTTATCTGCATTCATAGCTAAACACATTGAGCAACCTGGCTCACGCCATTCAAATCCAGAATTTTTAAATATTACATCTAAACCTTCTTGCTCTGCTTGTTGTTTTACTAATCCTGAACCAGGAACTATCATTGCATTTACATGAGAAGCAATTTTTTTATCTTTTAATATTTTTGCAGCTTCTCTTAAATCTTCAATTCTTCCATTTGTGCAACTTCCAATAAAAACTTTATCAATTTTAATATCTTTTATTTTAGTTTTCGGCTTTAAACCCATATATTTTAATGACCTGTTAATAGAATTTTTTCTGTCTTCGTTTTGCTCATTCTCAGGATCGGGAACAATTCCATCAATATCTACTACATCCTGAGGCGAAGTTCCCCAAGTTACCATTGGTTTAATATCTTTGCCCTCAAGACTGATTTCTTTGTCAAATACTGCATCACCATCAGACTTTAATTTACTCCAATATTCTAATGCTTTGTCCCAATTTGAATTCTTTGGAGACATTGGTTTACCTTTTAAATAATTAAAAACTTTTTCATCTGGTTCTATAAGTCCAGCCCTTGCTCCACCTTCAATTGTCATATTGCAAATAGTCATTCTTTGTTCGACACTTAAATTCGAAATTAAGTTTCCAGCATATTCAATTACATAACCAGTTCCACCAGCTGTACCAATTTTTCCGATTATTTGTAATATTACATCCTTAGATGTTACTCCAACAGGAAGAGATCCATTAACGTTTATTCTAAAATTTTTTGACTTTTTTTGAACTAAAGTCTGTGTTGCCAAGACATGTTCCACTTCCGAAGTTCCAATTCCGAATGCTAATGCACCAAATGCTCCGTGCGTAGCAGTGTGACTATCACCACAAACAATAATCGTTCCTGGTTGTGTAAATCCCTGTTCTGGACCAATAATATGAACTATTCCTTGTCTTTTATCATTCATTCCAAAAAGATTTATTCCAAATTCTGCACAGTTTTTTTCTAGTGTCTCAATTTGTATTTTTGAATCTTCGTCAGTAATAGGCACTGATCTATCCGTTGTTGGAACATTATGGTCTGCTACTGCTAAAGTTAAAGAAGGTTGTCTAACTTTTCTATTAGAATTTCTTAAACCTTCAAATGCTTGTGGACTAGTAACTTCATGAATTAAATGTCTATCAACAAATAAAAGTGAAGTCCCATCCTCTTGTTGATGAACAAGATGATCATTCCATATTTTATCGTATATAGTTTGAGGCATTGTAAAAAATTATTTTTTTACTTCAGGATTTTCTTTTTTTTCATCAGTTTTTTTTTCCACTGATGGGGTTTCTTCTTTAGTTTCTTTTTTTTCTTCTGGTTTTTTTGCTTCTACTTTTGGAGCATCTTTATTGGAATCTTGTTGGCTATCTGCTGTTTTCTGTTTTGTATCAGGCATAACATTTTCTTCTGTTACTTCGTGAATCTTAGTTTCAACATCTATACCTATTTTCTTTTTAATTTTTTCTGCAATTCTTGCAGATTTACCTGTTCTATCTCTCAAATAATATAACTTGGCTCTTCTAACTTTTCCTGACCTTACAACTTTAATTGTATCTACAATCGGACTATATAAAGCAAATGTTCTTTCCACACCCTCACCAAAAGAAATTTTTCTTACAGTAAAAGAAGAATTGATATCTCTATTTTTTTTTGCAATACACACACCTTCAAAATATTGAATACGATCTCTTTTTCCCTCAGTTATTCTAACTCCAACTTTAACAATGTCCCCTGGGAAAAATTCTGGATGCTTTCTCTCAGAAATAATTTTTTTTACTTTAGATTGATTAATTTCTTCAATTGTCTTCATTTTAATTCTCTTTAGTCTTTTTATATAATTGCCACAAATCTGGTCTTCGGTCGCGTGTTATAGCCTCAGATTGAGATAAACGCCAGTCTTTAATTTTGGCGTGATCGCCTGATAATAGCACATCTGGAACACTCTTTTCCTCCCATATTTGAGGTTTTGTGAATTGAGGATACTCTAAAAGTCCGTTTTCAAAACTTTCTTCTTTAGCTGAATTTGTATTGCCAAGAATACCAGGAATAAATCTTAAAATTGCATCAAGAATTACAAATGAAGCTCCTTCACCTCCAGATAAAACAAAGTCTCCTATACTTACTTCCTCAATATTTCTTGTTTTTAATAATCTTTCATCAACTCCTTCAAAGTGTCCACAAATTATATTTATTGTTTTTTCTTGAGATAGTTGTTTTGCTAATTGATGATTGAACAACTTACCCTTCGGACTTAGATAAATAATCTTTTCGCCATCTTTAACATTCATATCTATTGATTTTGCTAATACATCTGCTTTCATTAACATACCTTCACCTCCTCCATAGGGAGTGTCATCAACAGTTTTATGTTTATCAAATGCATACTCTCTTATATCCACAGTATCTATTTTCCATTTATTCTCTGATAGTGCTTTACCAAAAATACCTTGACCTAAATAACCTGGAAAAAAATCTGGATAGAGTGTGAATATACGAGCTTCTAACATTATTTTTTTTCTTCTTCCTTAGGTGCTTCTGCTGGCTTAGCTTCTTCCTTAGGTGCTTCTGCTGGTTTAGATGCATCTCCTTCTGGTTTCGCTTCTCCACCTTCATCAGCTTTTTTTCTATCTTTTTTAGGAATTGCTTTTTGAGGATTGTTTCCTTTTTCAGGCATTGGCATTATATCGTTTTCTCCCAATAACCTTGCAACTCTTGTTGTTGGCTGAGCTCCTTGACCTAACCAATATTTAATTCGCTCAGAATCTAAGCCAATCCTTTCCTTTTTATCCTTCGGTAATAACGGATTATAAAAACCTAATTTTTCTATAAACCTTCCGTCTCTTGGAAATCTACTATCAGCCACAACAATTTTATATACTGGCCTTTTTTTAGTACCTCCCATTGATAGTCTCATTTTTAACATTACTTATATCTCCTTTATTTTAATTGATTAAATAGTTCAGGCGGAATCCCTTTATCCACCATTCCTTTCATGTTTCCTTTAGACATTTTTTTCATCATTTCTGACATCATCTTAAATTGTTTTAACAACTTATTGATAGTGGCAATGTCTGTACCTGAGCCATTAGCAATTCTTTTTTTTCTTGATCCATTTATAATTTTAGGATTTTCTCTTTCTTGCTTTGTCATTGATAAAATAACAGCTTCATTTTGAGTTATAATTTTTTCATCTATTCCTGATTGGTCCATTTGTGATTTAATTTTTGAAACTCCAGGGAGAAATGACATTATGCCTTCAATTCCACCCATCTTTTTCATTTGACGTAATTGAGAAAGATAATCTTCCATCGAGAATTGACCTTTTTTAAGTTTCTCTTCTGTTTTCTTTAAATTTTCTTGATCTAAATCTTCTGAAGCTTTTTCAACTAAGGAAACGATATCTCCCATTCCCAAAATTCTATTTGCAATTCGATCAGGATGGAAAACTTCAAAATTCTCAATTTTTTCTCCAACACCAAGAAACTTTATGGGGACCTCAGCAACATATTTCATACTCAATGCAGCTCCGCCTCTTCCATCTCCATCTGCTCTTGTAAGTATAATGCCGCTCAAATTTACTGTATTTTTAAATTCCTTTGCTACATTAGCAGCAACTTGACCTGTTAGAGAATCTGCTACCAGTATAGTTTCTGCAGGATTAATAATAGTTTCAATTTGTTTGATTTCATTCATCATTTGAAAATCTATTTGTGTTCTTCCAGCAGTATCAAATAAAACTACTTCACAACCATTTAAATTTGCAGCACTTAAAGCTCTTCTACAAATATCAACAGGAAGCTGGCCTTCTATAATTGGCAAAGTTTCAATATTATTTTGTTCACCCAAAAGTCTCAATTGCTCTTGCGCGGCAGGTCTGTAAACGTCCAAACTAGCCATCATAACTTTTTTCTTGTTATTTTTTTCTAAAAATTTCGCTAATTTTGAGGTTGTTGTAGTTTTTCCTGAACCTTGCAACCCAACTAACATGATTGGAACTGGAGGGACAGCATTAAGGGAGATTTCAGAATTCTTATCACCTAAAAAAGATACTATTTCGTCATAAACGATTTTTACAACCATATCCCCGGGAGAAGTTGATCTTATAATTTCTTGACCTAGCGCTTTAGGCTTAACTCTACTAATAAACTCCTTAACTACGTCTAAAGAAACATCGGCTTCTAATAAGGCCAACCTTATACCTTTTAAACCCTCATCAACTTGCTTTTCATCAAGAGAAGGAGCTTTTTTTAATGAAGAAAAAATTTCTTCAAATTTATTAGTTAAATTTTCAAACATAATTTCGCACAGCAAGTATCGCACCAGTGGGCGAACCCTCGCTGACTGGTGTCGATCTCTTTGTTTCCAAAGACACCGCAAATTGCTGTATTTTGCGGAAGTGCGCGTAAACTATATTAGAGGTTCAAAAAGTCAATAAATAAGTTAAGTATTATTTATATGGAATTTGAAGCATTTAAAATGGATGGATTAGGTAACGACTTTGTTATTATTGATCAGAGAATAAATAATTTAAACTTATCAAATGACCAAATCTTAAAAATTTGTGACAGAGATTTCATAGGGTGCGATCAGTTGATCTACATAAAAAAAAGTCAAAAAGCTGATGCTGATGTTGCTTTTTTTAACTCGGATGGAAGCCGCTCAGATGCATGTGGAAATGGAACTAGATGCGTTGCTTATTTACTAAGTATTGAAAAAAATAAAAAAGAAATTGAAATTTCGGTATCCTCAAAAATATTAAAATCTAAGGTCCTTAATAATAAAGATGTTGAAACAATAATTGGAACTCCAAATTTAGAGTGGAACAAAATTCCTTTAAGTAAAGATCTTGATACTAAAAATCTATCACTTGGTATGATTGATATTGACGGAAATAAAATGGATGGTGGTATTGCAGTGAATGTTGGAAACCCTCATGTCATATATTTTTGCGAGGATATAGAAAAAATAAATTTAAAAAAGTATGGACCATTAATAGAAAATCATGAAGTTTTCCCTGAAAAATGTAATGTCACAATAGCTCAAAAAATTAGTGAACAACATTACAAAATTAAAGTTTGGGAGAGGGGCGCTGGTTTAACAAAAGCTTGCGGGACTGCAGCATGTGCAACGGCGGTCGCAGCTAATTTAAATCAACTACAAAATAGTAATTCAAAAATAGAATTTTCAACAGGAATTTTAAATATTCAAATTGATAATGAATTAAATATAAAAATGAGAGGTCCTGTATCTGAAATTGAAAAAATTAATATCAAAATATAATGGGTATTTTTGAAAAATTTAAAATCGGATTTAAAAGAAGTGCAAGTAATATAGCATCAGGTCTTAAAGAAATAATAGTTAAGAAAGAAATTGACGATACAACTCTTGATAAAATAGAGGAATTCTTGATCGGCTCAGACGTGGGCATAGATGCAGCATCAGAGATAAAATCTATAATTGCTCAAAAAAAGATTGATCCAAAAAATGATCCAATAAAGGAAGTTTTTGAAATACTTAATAATTATATTTTAGAACTAATGAAACCCCTAGAAAAGAAAGATTTTTTCTTAAAAAAAGAAAAGACAAATATAATATTAGTTTCAGGTGTTAATGGAGTTGGTAAGACAACTACTATTGGAAAATTAGGAAAAATATTTATACAAAATAATAATAAAGTTCTTTTTTCAGCATGCGATACATTTAGAGCAGCTGCTATTGATCAATTAGAAGAATGGGCTAACAGGGTTGATGCTAAAATTGTAAAATCAGATCCTGGCTCAGATCCAGCTTCAGTTGCTTTTAAAGCAATGGAAATAGCTCAAAGTCAAAACATAAATCAAGTAATAGTAGACACGGCAGGAAGATTACAAAATAAAAAGAATTTAATGGATGAATTAAAAAAAATAGGAAATGTAATTAAAAAAAGTGATGAAACAGCACCTCACGAGGTTATCTTAGTTTTAGATGCAACATCGGGACAAAATATAATTAATCAACTCGAAGAATTTAATAAATTACTTCCAATCACAGGCATCATAATGACAAAACTTGATGGAACTGCAAAAGGTGGAATATTGATTGCGATTTCAAAGAAATATAAAGTACCTATTGTTGGTCTCGGGCTTGGAGAAAAAGAGGATGACTTACAAATATTTGAAGCTGAGAAGTTTGCAAGTGCATTTACCCAAGTTAATTAAGCAAATTTTTAGAAATTAAAGGTTTATAAATGTTGCACTCAAAATTATTTTTTAGAGATTTATAACCACAGTTTTCAGCATAAGAAGAGATTATAAAATTTAATTTGCCAGAGGTATTAGCAATTTCTAGCTTATTATTTTTTATGTCATATTTTAAATTTTCATAAAAATTTTTTTTTGCACTTATCAAAATTAAAGTGTTGTTGTCATTTAATAAATAGTAAGCAAAATCCTCTGGGAAAAGTGGGTAATTATATTTTTTTGATATTTTTTTAACTTTTTTTGGAAACCAGTCATATGAAATCAGAGGGTAATCTTTATTTAAATTTTTATCATATAAGTATAAGTCCTGTGGAAAATCATTAATATAATTATAAAATTCTCCCTTTGCTAAGATAGCTTTCTTCCGTGTTTTAAAATATAGAGTGAACTCACTATTGTAAGAGTTCATTTTTCCAATATGAAAATAATTGTTATCAAAGTACTCATTATTTATTTCTGAACTAAGTTTTGTTGGCAATATTAATAAAAAAAGTAATAAAAGGAATTTAAACATATCTAAAATTAGAATTTAAAAGTGATGTGGATTTGTTTAAATTATGTCTTAATTTAAACTTTTTATAAAATTGTCGATTGATTGAATTAAATTTTTATTGAATTCCATCATATGGTCGTCGTTTTCATTAAAATAATTTGACTTAACACCACCATATTTATTAAATATTTCTTCGCCCATATAAAATGGCACAATATTATCCTTTTTCCCGTGCATCACATGCATGGGAAACTTTATTTTGTTAATTTTTTCAATAGATTTGTATTTATCTTTTAAAATAATTTTTGCAGGAAGATATGGATAATATTTTTGTGCCAAAATCTCCATAGATGTAAATGGGGACTCTAATATTATACCTGCAAATAAATTGTTACTTGCGGTCTCTATTGCTACAGCAGTGCCAAGAGATTCTCCATAGAGAACAATATCTTTATCTTCTATATTGTTTTGATTAAGCCATTCTTTGGCTTTAATTGCATCTTTATAAAGTCCAATTTCTGTTGGTTTGCCTTTATTTCCACTAAAGCCTCTATATGCAAAAATTAAATAGTTTAAATCTAAATCTGCAAACTCATTTAGTTTATAAATTCTATTATCTAATTTTCCAGCATTTCCGTGAAAAAAAAGCAAAGTTTTAGAGTTATTATTTTTTTTGTAGTACCATCCAACTAGATCATTATCAGATTGAATACTTACTTTTTCGATTTTGTGAGATAGAGGTCCCTCATCTAAATAATTATTTTCTCCAGGATGGTATAATAATTTTCTTTGATAAAAATAAACTATTAGAGAAACTCCAAAGTAAATAATAAAAATATAAAACAGAATTTTTGCAAATAACATTTTAGGCTTTAATTTCATTTTTACTTTTTCTTCTTACCAAATAAATACCAAAAAACACAAATATGGTACCTATTAAATGATAATTTTCCAAAATCTCTGAAAAAAATATTATTCCATAAAAAGCTCCATAAATTGTATAGAGATATAGTGTGAAACCGGTTGTTGATGGTCCTAAGTATTTAATAGTTAATGTGTATAGTGAGAAAGCGATTATACCTGGAGAAATTGCTGCAAACAAAATCCAATAATAAAATTCTTCATTGAATAAAGTTTTTTCAAAATAAATATGCTCTATAAAATAAAAAGGCAAAATAGATAAAAAACCAAAGAAAGATATAATTGTTAGTCTTGGAAAAAAATTGAGTTCTGAATTCCATTGAAAAAGCATAACTGTATAAATCGCCCAGCCTAATGCTGCTCCTAACATCCAAAAATCTCCAGAAGCAAATTTTAATTCAAGAAGTAAATTGATATCGCCCTTTAAAATTACAGCAAACACTCCAACTAGACAAAAAAGTAAGCCAATAAATTGGAAAATATTTATCTTATCTTTAAAAAGAAAATATGAGATTAAAATTATAAATATTGGTGAAGAAGTATAAAGAATTCCCATATTAACAATGGTTGTAGATGAACCAGCCATATATGGAAATATTCCACAAACACCACATCCCATCAAACCTAGAAAAAAACTTCTTTTACTCTCTTTTTTAATAGTCTGAAAATTATCAAATAAATACTTATAATTTAGGACGAATAAAATAATGAAAAAAATAAACCATCTCCAAAAAGATAAAGATATGGGAGGAACATCATCAACACCACCTCTTGCTACAATTAAATTACTAGCCATAAAAAGTGGCTGAAATAATAATAGAAAATATCCGATAAAATTTTTATTCATTTTTATTTAATATTAAAAAAAATAAGTAACTTAAAACGCATAAAAATAGAAAAATTGAAAAAGAAATTTGATAGCTCATTGTAATAGTAGCACCTAAATTTCTAGAAAAATCTATTATTAAACCAATTATCCATTGTACAAAAAAAGTACCAGAAAATAAAAATACATTGAATGAAGTTAAAGATTTTCCTGCTAGTTTAGTAGGAAAATTTAATGCTATTGCTGGTTGGGTTAAAGAAATTACTATTGATGATAAAATATAAAAAGTGAACATGGTTGCACCAGCTTTGTCTCCCATTATGACTATTAAAAATAAAATTATATAACTTACAGGAAGTGTAAATTTTACAATTCTCATACTGTCAATTCCCTTGGAAGATAGTTTTGGCAAAAAATATCCCCATATTAAAAAAGAAAAAAGCATAGTTACATTTATCCAAAATAAACCTGTCGCACTTTGTATTGCATCATAACCCGTCACATTTAGCATCCATGGGCCAGCCCATAATGTTTGTATTGCTTGAACACCTCCATAATTAAAAAATGCAAGCGGTACTAAGCTAATAAAGAATTTATTTTTCCATATGTGGGAAAGATTTTGAAGATTATTATTTTGGTCTTCATCCCTCTTAGTTTCCCACGAAGGTATTAAAATTGATATTAATATTATGCTTATCAAAATTAAAGAGGCTATAATTAAAAAAATAGATCGCCAACCAATTATTGGTAATAAAATTTGAACTGGTAGAGTTGATGCAACAAATCCAAAATTTGCAACCATCAACATCCATGAATTTGCACGTTGTTGATACTTTTCTTCAAACCATACTCTGTAACCAGTTAAAGGGCCCATTAAACAAGCGGCAACACCTACACCAATGAAAATTCTAGAAATTAATAAAACTGCAAAACTTTTAGCAAAAGCGAATGAAATAGTTCCAATAAGAGCAATGATTAATAAATATCCGATAACTTTTTTTGGGCCAAATCTATCTAATAACATGCCAGTAGGAATTTGCATGAGCGAAAACCCTAGAAAATATCCTCCAGCTAAAAGTCCAAGATTTGCGGCACTTAAATTGAATTCAGTTGAAAGAGCAGGTGTTAATGTTGCGGTAATTGATCTCAGTAAATTTGATATAAAAAAGCCAAAGGCAAATACAGAAAAAATTAGAATACTTTTATTTATTTTATTGATCATTTATATTTTTTATGAAATTACAGTTCTATTATGAATAATCATTCAACAAAAGATAAAGATGCCATTTCTTCAAATGGTATGGCCGCAACATCACATCCAATAGCTACAGAAGAAGCTCTTAGAATATTGCAAAAAGGTGGAAATGCTGTGGATGCAGCTATTGCAGCTTCTGTTGTTCTGTCTGTTGCAGAGCCTAATGCTACAAGTATAGGTGGAGATTGTTTTGCAATAATAAAAATGAATGGCAAAGACCCTGTTTCATATAATGGATCAGGTATTGCTCCAGCAAAAGCAAATTTTGATTATTTCAAGGAAAACAATATAGATAAAATTGGTTTAACAAGTCCTCATGCAGTAACTATTCCTGGTGCATTAGATGCTTGGAATTCAATTCATAATGATTTTGGAAAACTCGATTTTGAGGAGTTGTTTCATAAAGGTATAGATATTGCAAAGAATGGTTTTAAAGTGACTAAAGTTGTTGCTAACGCCTGGAGCAACGTATTTAATAAATTAAACGATAACCCATATTCTAGAAAACATATGCTAAATAATGGTAAAAGTTATCAATTTAATGAGGTAAATAAAAATCCTGCACTTGGAGAGACTCTCGAAAAAATTTCAAAAAATGGAGTTAAAGAATTTTATGAAGGATCAATTGCTGAAGATTTAGTTAAAACTTTAAAAGAGTTTGGGGGCTTACATACAATTGAAGATTTCCATAAGCAAAAAACTATTAAATCAGATACTTTATCAGATAGATATAGAGATATTATCATTCATCAATGTCCTCCGAGTGGCCCTGGAATAACAGTTTTAGTAATGATGAAATTATTAGAAAAGTTAGGTATTGAAAAATATGATGTGAATTCATTTGAAAGGTTCCATCTTGAAGCAGAAGTTACAAAGCAGGCTTATAAACTTAAAGAAGAAAATATTGGTGATCCAGAATTTGTAGATTTAGATTTAAAAAAAATATTAAGTGAACAAAATATAGATAATATCTCAAAAAATATATCTATTAATGGTTGCGCAGATGTAGGAGATCTAAATATTCCAAACCATCCTGAAACAGTTTATTTAAGTGTAGTGGACAGAGATTTAAATGTAGTTTCAATAATAAATTCTGTTTGCTATGCTTTTGGTTCTGGAATAACAGGTGATAAATCTGGAGTGGTTCTTCACAATAGAGGAACTAATTTTAGAGTTGAGGAAGGTCATCCTAATTGTATTCAAGGATTAAAAAGACCGCTACATACAATAATTCCTGGAATAGTTATGAACAACAAAGGAGAATGTGAATTATCTTATGGAGTAATGGGAGGACAATATCAACCTGTAGGACAAGTTCACGTTTTAAATAGCATTATTGATTATAACTTAACTCCTCAACAAGCCATTTCATTTCCTAGAGCTTTCCATTTCAATAACATTTATAAATTAGAGAAAAGTATTGATGAAAAAATTTTTAATAATTTAAAAGAAGTCGGTCATAATGTTGAGTATATAGATGGTACTCATGGAGGCGGACAAGCAATTCAAATAGATAGAGAAAAAGGAAATTTAGTTGGCGGTTCAGATCCAAGAAAAGATGGATACGCAAAAGGTTATTAATTTAAATGAACTCTAGAATTGTTAGGAATATTATAGAATCACAAAATGATAATCTAACTGCAATAACATCTGAAAGTGGTTCTCCACTAAAATTTGTTGATTTAAAATCATTAATAGAAAGAATTTCAAAACAATTATCAGGTAATGGTATTAATAATAAAGATCGTGCAGCAATAGTTTTGCCAAACGGTCCTTACATGGCAACTAGTTTTTTGGCGATTTCAAGCTACATGTCTGCTGCACCTTTAAACCCTAACTATAAATCTGAAGAATTCGAATTTTACCTAGAGGATTTAAAACCAAAGATAGTGATTGTAGAGAAAAATTCTAAAAATGCAGTAGTAGAAGTCGCTAATAAATTAAAAATTCCTGTTTGCGAAATAAAATCAGACGGAAATACTTTAAGCGGTGATTTTAATCTTTTTGAAAAAAGTAGTGATTATATTTTGCCAGGCGAAGACCATGAAGCTCTTGTGCTGCATACTTCGGGCACTACATCAAGACCTAAGATTGTTCCATTAACAAATAAAAATATTTTTTCTTCGGCAGATAATATATCCAAAAGTCTTAATTTAACTGATAAAGATCATTGTCTAAATATTATGCCATTATTTCATATTCATGGCTTAATTGCAGTTCTTGCTGCATCTATGAAGGTAGGGGCATCTGTATGTGCAAGTAGTGGATTTAATGCATTAAAATTTTTAGATAATGCAAAAAGAGAGAAAATAACTTGGTATTCTGGAGTACCAACAATGCATCAAGCAATATTAATGAGAGCATATAAAAATCTAGAAACTGCTAAACAATTAAATCTTAGATTTTTAAGATCATCATCAGCATCTCTGCCTCCAGCTGTATTTGAAAAACTAAACGAGGTATTTAATTGTCCAGTAATAGAAGCATATGGGATGACGGAAGCTACTCATCAAATGACCTCAAATCCTTTACCGCCTAAGTCCCAAAAACCTGGATTTGTAGGAATTCCTGCTGGGCCAGAAGTTTGTATTATGGATAATAATAACAAGATTTTGAATCAAGGAGAAGAGGGAGAAGTTTGTATTAGAGGTGAAAATGTTACATCTGGATATGAAAATAATCCAGATGCAAATAAAAATAGCTTTTCAGATGGTTGGTTTAGAACAGGAGATCAGGGATATTTTGATAAAGATGGTTATCTGAAAATCTCCGGAAGATTAAAGGAGATAATTAATAAAGGTGGCGAAAAGATTTCGCCTTTAGAAGTCGATAACATTCTTATGGATCATCCAAATATTGAGCAAGCTGTTTGCTTTGGATATGAGGATAAAATGCTTGGAGAGGATATAGCTACCGCAATAATCATAAAAGAAGGCATGAAGTGTACTGAAGATGATATAAAAATTTATGCAAATGAAAAACTTGCGAAATTTAAAATTCCAAAGAAAATATTTTTTGTAAATGAAATTCCTAAAGGTGCAACAGGTAAACTACAAAGAAATACTTTAGCTAAAAAGTTTGGATTAGTGAACTAATGACTAAAATTTGTATATTTGGAGCGGGATCTATTGGTGGATTTATTGCTACAAGTCTAAAAAAAACAAACGCACAAGTCTCTTTAATTGCTAGAGGAGAACATAAAAAAGCAATAGAGCAAAATGGATTAACTTTTATAAGGGATGACAATAAAGTTAATTTTAAATTTGATGTAACTGACAATCCTAAAGATTTGGAGGAACAAGATTTCATAATTATTTCTGTAAAAGCTAATGCTATTAGTAAAATTTCAGAAAGCTTAAAACCAATTATGGGTAAAAAAACTTCAATTATATGCGCCATTAATGGGTTGCCTTGGTGGTACTTTTATAAAGCTAATACGGGCACCAAATTAGACAATCAAATAGTTGAAAGTGTTGATCCAGGTGGAAAGATATGGCAAAATCTAGGACCTGAAAGAGCAATTGGTTGTGTAGTTTATCCAGCCTGTCAGATATTAGAGCCAGGTGTTATTAAACATAATGGTAATGGTGAACGATTTTCTCTAGGTGAGCCAGATGGAACCAGATCAGAAAGACTAAAAATAATTTCAAGTTTATTCATTGAAGGGGGTTTAAAAGCCCCTCAGAAGAAAAATTTAAGAGACGAAATTTGGGTGAAACTGTGGGGTAACTGTTCGTTCAACCCAGTAAGTGCTCTAACGAATAAGACTATGGATGAGATGGGTAATGATCCAGAGACTTACAATTTAATAAAAGTTTTAATGCAGGAGTGCCAACAAGTTGGGGAAAAAATTGGAGTTAAATTCAATATATCAATTGAGGATCGAATTAAGGGTGGAGTCTCAATTATAGGACATAGACCTTCGACAGCTCAAGATCTAAATGCTGGTAAACCATTAGAAATAGATCCAATAATTGGTTCAATTATAGAAATTGCAAATAAGCTTGATTTAAATGTTCCAAAATTAAAAGAGATTAATGAAAAATTAAAGTCGAAGGCAGAAGACTTGGGTCTTTATACAAGATCAGAATTAATTGATAAATTAACAGTTTAAAAATTTAGTGAAATATCTCTATGTATTGAATTACATTTAGATACATAGATAGCTTGCTCTTTGGTTAGTTTAGACTGCAACCTTAATCCAATTGTTTCTTTGATTGCATTATTATATTCCTCAAGTTTTGGCATTAAGTTTTCTTTAGCATTTGCTCTCCAGCTAACTTCTTTATTGAATAACTCAACAACTTCTTTTGATTTTGTTCTAATCGCCATTGGATCAAGTTCGTCTGAGTCAACCATTGATAATAAATCATCTACACTATTTAAAAATTCATCCATTCCAGAGATCTCACTCAACTTGTCAAACAATCCATCCATAATTGTAACTGATCTTTCATATACTTTTGTGTTGCTTTCCATAGCTATAAAATAATCTAACTGTTTAATATCTTTTGATACTTCTTGAAGTTTTACTCCATCGTTTATGAACATTGCGAACTGATCAAGTAGATCGTAGGCTTCATCTACATTCTTTCTATATCTTTTTGTTGTTGTATTTTTAGCTTTATTTATTTTATCAAATTCTGAATTCTTAGCTTGCCAAGTTTCTGGAATTGAGTTTTGAATTTCCTCAATTTCAAGTTTTACATCCTCAATTCTTAATTCTATTTTGTTTTTCTCATCTAATTCGTCATCATCTAAATTTCTAATCTCTGCTTTATATTTTTCTATTTTTTTATTTAATTTAAGTATTTTCTTTTGCTTCTTTCTAACAGTGAAATGCAGATCCCTATAATCAACAGCATATGCGTTATATTCGACCTCAACTTTTTTTAATTTATCAACTAGAGCAAAAGTTCCTAATGCACTATCAAAATGATCTTCTAAAATTTCCATTTTATCGTCTGGCAGATTAGTTGGTGCCTCAGATTGGAATTTTAATATTGCATTTTTAATTGTCTCACCGTTTGAATCAAATCTTGCAAATTTGTACTCTTGTAAACAGTACTGTAGTTTAGGATTCATTGGTGGAGGAGCAACATTAGAAGTTAGATATACTCTATTTGGCAGATAATTTACTAAGCTAGGGTATGCACCAACTATTCCCAATCCTATAAGCTGAAGAATTATAAAAGGCACAACACCTTTCCAAATATCAAGTGTTTTAACAATTTTGGGAGCTACACCTTTCAAATAAAAGAGTGCAAATCCAAATGGTGGCGTTAAGAATGAAGTCTGTAAGTTAACACCAATCATAACTCCCAACCAAACGGCTGTGACGTTAGCCCCTGTTTCAGCTAATAATATTGGTGCAATTATTGGAACAACAACAACTGCAATTTCAATAAAGTCTAGGAAAAATCCTAGCAAGAAAATTACAATCATCACAACAACAAATTGTGTCCAAAAACCGCCTGGTAAATCTTGTAAAAAGTCTCTGACTAATTCTTCTCCCCCAAAAGCTCTAAATCCTGAGGTAAGCATTGCTGCTCCTAAAAGAATAATAAATACCATTGAAGTAGTCACACAAGTTTCTGTTACAACTTCTTTTAAAACATTTTCTGTTTTAAAAGTTCTCCAAAAACTCCAACCTATTCCGTATACAAGTATAACTACAAAGAAAGCGGTAATAAAGATTGCGCTTAAATCTCTTTCCTCCAAATTTTTTACATTTAATTCATAATTTGATGCAAAAAATGTGATTGGAATTAGAGATCCAATAATTAAAATTAAAGGATAGAATGCACTTTTCTTTCCTTCATATAATCTATAACCAGCCATCAAAGTGGCACCAATTGCTCCGATTGAACCTGCTTGGTTTACAGTAGCAATACCCATTAAAATTGAACCTAATACAGCAAATATTAATGCAAGTGGTGGTATGATAATTACAACTACCCTTAACCAAAATTTTAAATCAAAATTTCCTTTAAATGGAACTGGAGGTGCAACACCTTTCTTTATTCTAGCAAAAATAAATACATAGATCATATAAAGAGCAACTAAGACTAGGCCTGGTAAAAGTGCTCCTAAGAACATATCACCTGCACTTGATGAACCTACTCTAAATTCACCTGGCATATTAAATTCACCAGTTAAAGCTTTATAATCATTTTGTCTTAAGTTGTTTGCAACATCAGATGCACTTGCCAACTGGTCAGCAATAATAATTAAAACAATTGATGGAGGAATAATTTGACCTAATGTTCCTGATGAACAAACTATTCCACTAGCAAGTTGTCTATCATACTTGTTATTTAACATCGTTGGTAATGAAATTAGTCCCATCGCAATTACAGTTGCTCCAACAATACCAGTCGTTGCTGCTAATAGAGCTCCAACAAATATAACTGAAATTCCTAAACCACCAGGAATTGGTCCAAATAATTGGCCCATTGTTATTAATAAGTCTTCGGCAATTTTTGATTTTTGAAGCATAATTCCCATGAAAATAAATAAAGGAATTGCGATCAAGGTATCTGTTTCTACATCCCAGTAATTACTCCTAAAATTTGTAATACCAGCAACGAGCCATTCTATAGGTCCATCTACAGCAAAAAAGGCACTGGAGTCTCCCTCGAATATGTAGCCAAAAAATGCAGCTAAACCAATTGCAATTATAGCTGAACCAGGTAGTGCAAAAGCAACCGGGTAACCCGATGCAAGAGCAACAATCATTATGACAACTAGAACAGCTAAAAAGAATGTTTCCATAATTTAATTTTTGACACCTTTTAAAATTTTGTGACTACTTTCCATAAAATAGCTAGTAAATTGAATTAACATC
Source organism: uncultured Pelagibacteraceae bacterium (assembly GCA_902540545.1). Taxonomy (GTDB): domain Bacteria; phylum Pseudomonadota; class Alphaproteobacteria; order Pelagibacterales; family Pelagibacteraceae; genus Pelagibacter. The sequence goes on along the minus strand of CACBMY010000012.1, from coordinate 2,096 downwards.
GTAACAGCAAAAACAGCTAGATAAACAGCCATCAAATATAAAAGATAAAGACCATTAGATCCTTGTTGCGTAACTTCAAAAGCTACAACAGGACCATTTATAATGCTGGCTTTTCCGTTTAGACCTAAAAATATAACTATTAATGTAAGTGGTACTCCTAGAACTGCCGATCCAACCATATTTGTCCATGCCTTCTTTTTTTCACTAAAAGAAGAATAAAGTACGTCAACTCTTACGTGCCCTTCATGAATTAATGCGTATGCACTGGCAAATAAATAAAGTGCAGCATACCAAAATCTAACTAGATCCCCTTGAAATGCTTGTTCGTATGAAAATATAAATCTTGATAATACAATTACGAATTCACTTACAACAACCAATACTGCTAGCCAAATAAAACCAACTGATTTTGTAAAATATCCAATCACGAAAGAAATTAATATTATTGGAAAGTGAATATAAGTAATTCTTACAGGGGCTTTAACCATCAATGCTTTTACTTCAGGACTGAAGATTGCTTCCCATAATCTTTCAACAACCATAAAAGATATTACAAAGTCAGCTACGCCAACTAAAAATACTGCCCAAAATGATGATCTAACAAGATATGCGGAAAATCTTGATAAAATTTTTGAGTCTTGCTCCAAAGTTTGGCTATATGTTTTAAAAACATAAAAAACGACTGCAGCAATACAAATCAAATACAATCCAATTTGCATATAACCATAATTTAAATCAGATCCCTCTAAAGCTTTTTTCTTATATCCAAACATCTCATGATGTGAAAAAATTTTTTTTATTCCTGGCCAATCACTCCAAACTGTTAAAACATTATTAATAAGAAATGCTAAAGTAAAAGCTAAAACTGAATAACTGATTATTCTAAGATATAGAGAAAGATTTGAATTTTTTGTCACCATAGTATTTTAAAATACCTAAGTAATACTCGATTTTGTTTAAAAAAAAAGGGCCCAATTAAGGGCCCTTTAATAACTAAATTTAGTTAGATTACATTCCTAATGCTCTGTTTCTTTGAGAAATGTAAGGTGAGTCAGACAAGTTGGTCCAAGAACCAATGTCTTTTCTGGCCTGTAAGAAACTAGAGTGGATTCTCTCAGCGAGACCACTGCTTGCTCTTGTTTCCTCAAATACTTCATTAGCAGCTTTAGCAAAACCATCATAAACTTTGTCGCTAAACTTCTCTAGTTTAACACCATGATCGTTTATTAATCTTGCAAGCGCAGCACCATTTTTAGCGTTGTACTCTGACATCATAACGTCATTTTCCATCGCAGCTGCAGCTTCAATTAATAGCTGATCTGATTTTGATAAGCTTGTAAACCAAGATTTGTTAGTACCACATGCTAACATAGATCCTGGCTCGTGCATTCCAGGATAGTAGTAGTATTTAGCAGCTTCTTGGAATTTCATAGCTTCATCATTCCATGGACCTACCCACTCTGTTGCATCAATTGCACCAGAAACAAGGTTTTCGTAAATTTGTCCACCAGGAAGTGAAACTGGAGATCCTCCAAGTTTACCGATAACTTGTCCACCTAATCCAGGCATACGCATTTTAAGACCTTTGAAGTCATTAGGGCTTCTAATTTTCTTATTAAACCATCCACCCATTTGAACTCCTGTGCTTCCACACATAAAGTTTTTTAGACCGAATTTGTCTGATAGTTCATCCCATAATTGTTGACCACCAGCAAATCTAATCCATGCGTTCATTTCAGTGTAAGTGAAACCGAAAGGTACAGCTGTAAAGTAACCCCAAGCCGGATCTTTTTTAACCCAGTAGTAGTCAGCAGCGTGATACATTTGCGAGTTACCTGAAGCAACTTCATCAAATGAGTCAAACGCTTTAACCCTTTCGTTTGCTGCATAGTAAGTGACTTGAATTCTTCCATCACTCATGTCTGTAATTCTTTGAGCAAATCTTTGCGCACCAGTTCCTAAACCTGGGAAATCTCTTCCCCATGTAGCTACCATAGAAGCTTCAATTCTTTCTTTGGCAACGGCTGGAGCAGCTAAAGATGATGCAGCTACAGCAGCAACACCAGTCGCAGCAGCAGCCTTAAAGAATTTACGTC
>CACBMY010000011.1 GCA_902540545.1 uncultured Pelagibacteraceae bacterium | reverse complement strand
GTATCCACCGACTAGTCCTATAAATAGAGCTTTATAACTCCTTATTAATGCTAAAAAATATTCTTTTATGTTTTTAGAAAGATTATATTTGATCATTGACTAAAATTTATAACTTATGTTTAATGATGATTTCATAAATATAATAAGAGAGGAAATAATGAAACTAATTAAAACTTTTATTTCAGTTTTATTCTCAGCCTTCCTTCTGTTTTCATCAACAAATTCATTTGCAGTTGAAAAATTACATTTTTTAATTGGAGGTGGTGCTGGTGGTGGATGGGATGGAACTGCTAGAGGTACTGGAGAAGCATTAACAAAAGCTGGTTTTTTGAAAAGTGCATCATTTGAAAATATGTCAGGTGGTGGAGGTGGTAAAGCTTTAGCTTACCTAATCAATAACGCTCCAAAAGATACAGTTTTAGTTCAGTCAACGCCATTGGTGTTAAGATCAATTACCAGACATAAAGGTTATGTAAAAGGAACTGGCACATTATCTTATAAAGATGTTAAACCGATTGCAGGTGTAATTGGAGATTATGGTGCAATAGTTGTAGCAAAAAATTCACCAATCAAAAATTTCAAAGATGCAGTTGATCAATATCAAAAAGATCCAAAGTCAATTAAAATGGCTGGTGGATCTGTAAGAGGAAGCATGGACCACTTAATTGGTGCGTTAGCTTTCCAAGCAGCTGGAGCAAATCCAAACGATGTGATTTATGTTCCATATGATGCTGGTGGAAAAGCGCTTGCTGGACTTTTATCTGGAGAAACTCAAATACTTTCAACAGGTTTAGGTGAAGTGATGGGTGCTAGAGATCAAGTAAGAATAATTGGTATCACTGCTCCTGAGAGAGTAGGTGATGCACCAGAAGCTCCAACATTAAAAGAGCAAGGATATGATGTTCAGTTTGTTAACTGGAGAGGTTTCTTTGCACCAAAAAGCATGAATATGAGTGACTATAACAAAATCTCTAAAATGCTTGGCGATGTTCAAAAAACACCAGAGTGGGAAGCTGTTAGAAAAAGAAATGCATGGGTAAATATTTATAACCCAGGTTCTAAATTTGATGCATTCTTGGAAAAACAAACGGTTGAAATGACAGCTCTGATGAAAAAACTTGGAGTAATATAATCTTTATAGATTATTAAAGAATGTAAAGCAGTGAGAATAAGTCCTACAAAATTTATCTCACTGCTTTTTTTAGTTTTATCAGTATTTTATCTATACACAGCTTACAATATTCAAGTATTTGCATTCGATGAGAATGCACCATTCAATGCTAGGACTTTTCCAATATATTTAGGTTGGGCTGGAATAATTTTATCGAGTTTAAAAATAATTTTACCTGAGAAAGTTATTACAGAGGTTAATCATAAACACTTAGATTATAAAAGCATAATCTATCTAATAATTATCTCACTAATATATGCAGCTGTAATTTTAAAAATTGGATATTTTATATCAACTTCTTTATTTCTTTTTGCATCTTACTATTTCTTAGGTGAAAGAAGATGGGGATTGATGTTTATTTTGTCTTTTCCATTTGTTGCTGCATTTATGTATTTGTTGCATGGTTTATTAAATATTTATCTTCGTGATCCTTTTTTAAAATATATCGGAGTTATGGGATGATCGAAGGAATACTTATCGGATTATCAACAGCATTATCATTAACAAATATTTTAATGGTAATGGTTGGTTGTTTCGCCGGAACAATAATTGGAATGTTGCCAGGACTTGGACCAATGACTGCAATAGCATTAATGATACCAATTACTTACGGCTTTGATCCATCAACAGGTTTAATTTTAATGGCGGGTGTTTATTATGGAGCAGTATTTGGAGGATCTACATCTTCTATTTTATTAAATGCTCCTGGAATACCAGGAACTGTTGCTACTGCATTTGATGGTTATCCAATGGCACAACAAGGTAAAGCTGGAAAAGCTTTAGCAATCGCTGCTTATAGTTCATTTGCTGGAGGAACAATTTCTGCAATATTTTTATTAGTTGCAGCCCCTAGTTTATCAAAAGTAAGTTTAGCTTTTAGGTCACCTGACTATTTTGCACTAATGATTTTAGGTTTAACTGCAATTTCTGCATTCTCATCTAAAGGACAATTTTTAAAAGCAATGATGATGGTAGTTTTAGGATTAATGTTAGCAACTGTAGGACAAGATTCTTTGTCAGATATAACAAGATTTACTTTTAACAATATGAATTTAACTGATGGAATAAGCTTTGTATTAATTGTCATGGCTACATTTGCAATGAGTGAAGCTCTGACGATTATTTTTAGAGGGAAAGATCCAAACAGAGCAGCAAAACAAATCTCATTAACAGAATTAGGTTCAATTAAAGTAAATAAAGAGGAAACAATTAAAATGGCCAAAACTATACCTAGGTCTTCTATACTTGGTTTCTTAATTGGTGTTTTACCTGGTGCAGGCGCAACAATTGCATCTTTCTTAGCATATGGAATGGAGAGAAATTATGTAAACGAAGAAGAAAAACAAAAATTTGGAAAAGGTAGTGTTCATGGTTTATCAGCACCTGAGACAGCAAATAATGCGGCTTGCTCTGGTTCGTTTGTTCCTTTGCTAACATTAGGTATTCCAGGGAGTGGTACAACTGCGGTTATGCTTGGAGCTCTTTTAGGGTTTGGTATTCAGCCAGGACCAAGACTTTATCAAACTAACCCTGAAATTTTCTGGTCAGTTATCATGTCAATGTACATTGGCATGGTCGTACTTTTGATTTTAAATTTACCTTTAATACCTTATATCGCTAGAATTTTAGCAGTACCTAGAAATTACTTAATTCCTTTAATTTTATTTTTTTCAGTAACAGGAATATATCTAATGTCATTTAACAATTTTGATATTTTTTTAATGATAGGTATTGCAGTGGTTGCAACTTTTTTAAGGCTATATGATTTCCCCATGCCACCTTTAATATTGGCTTTTGTACTCGGAGGGCTAATGGAGGAAACATTAAGAAGATCACTATTAATAAGTGATGGATCACCTAATTTTTTATGGGATAGACCAATAACGTTAATAATATTATTGATCACAATAACAATTGTTGGTTGGCAAATTTTTTCAACTTTTAGAAAAAAAAATTAAATATAAATTTTATCAGCTAGACCGTAGCAAAGAATTCCACTTAAGACTGTTAAAATTCCCGATGCAATGACACCTTCGCTATTTGTTTTTTCGTTATGTCCAAGCTTATTGATATAAATTGTATATATCCCAATTAAAAAATATAAAACGTTTTGAGCAAAAATTAATGTAAAGAAACCCCATGTTCCTACCAAACCATCTGCTTTAATTAACATTATGTATAGTGCTACTAAAACTGATGCAATAAACGGTGCTCCAAAAAATCTAACCATCACAGCTGCAGAATGATCTATATTGTATTGATCTAAAAATGATTTTGTTGCTACCACTGTTCTAAAAGCATAAACAGCGTAAACGATAAAATGGACAATAAAAATACTTAAATAAATTATTCCATTAAATTTATCTAACATGTTTTGATTTTACAAGATTCCTTTGTAGTTTTCAATTATCTTATCCCAAAGAAAATTTTCGGAGTGTGTTTTGCACTCTTTTCCAAATTCAATATATTTATTTCCCTCAAATAAATTATCTATACTTGAATAAATTTCATCTAGACTGTTACCATCGCAAATTAACCCAGTTTTATTATGAATAATTGCATCAGAAGCACCACCATCTTTACCACCTATAGATGGAATCCCGTATTGCGCAGCTTCAATAAAAGAAATTCCAAAGCCTTCAACTGAAGTTTTGTGGATTATTGATGGCATTATAAAAATATTAGATTTAGCAATTAATGCATTTTTCAATTCATTAGTTATATCGCTCAAAAAATTTACATATTTATCAAGATTTAATTCTATCACTAATTTTTTTAAATTTTCTTCTTCATCTCCGTATCCTATACAAGTGTAAGTAATATCAGGGTATTTCTCTTTTAAATTTCGAATAGCCATTATAACTTTTTCATGATTTTTTCTTTTGTCAAATCTAGAAACAGTAATTAGTCTTTGTTTTTTTCCTTTTAGAATTTCTTCTGCTTGTTTAAGGTCATCTTTTGGAATTTCTTCAATAGGATCTACACCAGGATTTATGACTATTAATCTTTTTTCTTCAACTCCAAGACTAACCGCTAAATTTTTCGTAAAGTTTGAGTTTGCTACGACATGATCAACATTATTTAAAACTTCTAAAACTTTTTTGTTTAATCTAGATCCTTTAGGGTGATTAATTTCTTTAGAATGTATTAAACATATTTTCTTTTTTTGGGATTTTATAAGTTCTAAACTTTTCCAGTGATCTGCAATGATACAATTTACATTTTTATTTTCATTTAAATATTCATTTATAAGCAAAGATTTTCTATATTTTCTTAATAATTTAACTCCACTAACTCTTTCAATTGTAAATGAAACTTTATCATCAAACTTTTTATGATCTTCGTGATAATCGGCAAAAACTTTAACCATATCTAATTTTGATAATGATCTTGCTAGTCCCCACATTAGATTCTGCATACCACCAACTTCTGGAGGGAAAGTTCTAGTTATTATTAAATACATTAATTAGATGACCACTTTATACCACAACCCATACTTGGGAATTGTTCTTTAGGACCTTTGCCTGTTTTTGAAACTTGTCTCATAGCAATAAATAAATCACTATCTCCAGATCTCACAGGCTTTAGTTCTCTTAATTCTCTTATTCTTCCTCTATATTGGAGACCAAAATCTTTATCATAACCGAAAAAATCTGGAGTACATACAGCATCATATTTTCTTGCAATGTCTTGTGTTTCATCAATTAGGTAAGGAAAATTAAACTTATGTTTAATTGCAAACTCTATCATTTTTTCAAAAGAGTCTTCTGGATAATTAATTGGATCATTAGAGCATATTGCAACTGAATTTATTCCTAAATCATTAAGCTTAGCACAGTCTTCCACCACATCTCTAATTATTGCTTTTACGTATGGACAATGATTACAAATAAACATTATCAACGTTCCATTTTCACCTTTGATATCATTTAACGATATTAATTTGTTCTCTGTAGATTTTAATTCAAAATTTTCTGCTTTTTTTCCAAAATCACATACTGGTGTTTTAATAGGCATAATGTAATAATATATAAATTATGTTTTACGATTTGGAAGATAAAAAACCAAAAAACTCTGGCGAAAATTGGGTCGCACCAAATGCAACTATAATTGGAGATGTCACATTAGAAAAAAACTCCAGTATTTGGTTTAATGCTGTAATTAGAGGGGATAACGAAAACATTCATGTTGGAGAAGGTTCGAATGTTCAAGATGGGAGCGTTCTACATACTGACCCAGGCTGCCCTTTAAGAATTGGTAAAGACGTAACTATCGGTCATATCGTTATGCTTCATGGATGTACAATTGGAGACAATAGTTTAATTGGTATTGGAGCTGTCATTTTAAATAATGCAAAAATAGGTAAAAACTGCATCATTGGTGCAAAAGCATTAATAACTGAAAACAAAGAAATTCCAGACAACTCATTAGTAGTTGGAGCTCCAGGAAGAGTAGTTAGAAAACTTACAGACGAAGAGATAGGTAAAATTACAGAGAACGCAAAACATTACCAAGATAATTGGAAAAGATACGTAAAAACTGTTTTTTAATATGTCAGCAGGGTATGTAATTGCACAATTAAGAGTAACTAATCCAGAAAATTATAAAGAGTATATTGAAAAAGTTAATCCAATTGTAAAAAAATTTGACGGAGAGTTTTTGGTAAGAAATGGTGAATATCAAATATTTGATGGAGAAACTAATTTTCCAAGAATAATAGTTCTAAAATTTCCAAGTTATGAGAGGGCGCTAGAGTGGTATAATTCAGAAGAATATAAACCAATAAAACAAATAAGATTGGATAATGCTGAGGGGACAAACATAATAATTAAAGGACTTTAAAAGATTAATCTTTTAGCGACAAAATTTTAAAATTTATTTTCAACTCTGGGAATTTTCTATCTATAATTAATTTAATTTTTTTAAAAGAATCCTTGTGAATTTTCTTTTCTATAGTTGAATTAAATTTTTTCTTCCCATTAACTATTTTAGCTGCACCACAATCTTCGTGATTAATTACTATTAATTTACTTATATTATGTAACTTTATTGAAGTTGATAAATTATCCAAAAAGGTTGATTGCCATTTTTTAAATTTTTTAGAAGTTACTCCGATGGCAGCTCCAGCAATAGTAAATGAGCTATATTTTCCAGTTAATTTTTTTTTCTTTAAATAATTAAAAACTTTTGGCTGAAACCTTGGATCCATACACGATAAAACCATAGCTTCATACTTTTTCATTATGGTACCAACCAAGTATCTTTACTATTATCAATGTCAAATCTAGCTCTTCGATGACCTTTTGCAGCTAAATATAACCATTCAATAGATTTAATTTTACACTGTATAACAGTAAAGTTTTTATATCCTTCTTCACTTTGTTCTTTTGTGTAATCAAAATTATCTAACTCAGGTTTTAAACCAGATGTTGGAATATCAGACTCTGTACCTGGTCCATTATCTACTAAGTAACATTTTCGACTTATATGTTGGGTTTTTTCCCAAGATTGTTTGGTTATATCATTATTGTGATTGATAATTGCTTCAACTTTTAATCTAACCTGTATTTTTTCGTCTTTATCATAAAATAACATCGATGAATTCGGGTTTTTTTCTAATATTTTAATTTTATCAGATCTAATATCACTGTGGAATTGAACTATATTTTTTTGTTCATCTGATTTTCTTAGAACAACAATTCTACTTTCAATATTATCTTCACTACCACATGAAAATACAGGTATTCTAAAAGGAGACGATCTATTAGTAACCGCATCAGTTAGCATTAACCAAATTTTCTTTTTTATTTCGGAAAAATCCTCGTAGTAGAGAACAGTAGTAGACACAATTACTTTTTCTTTTTTAATCTAGCTATTAAACTTGAGCTATCCCAACGGTTTCCACCCATTTTTTGAACTTCGGCATAATAACCATCAACAATTTCAGTTACTGGTACAGGCGAACCATTTCTTTTTGCTTCTTCAATACAAATTTTTAAATCTTTTCTCATCCAATCTACAGCAAATCCGTAATCAAATTTATCAGCTACCATAGTTTTATATCTATTTTCCATTTGCCAAGATTGAGCTGCTCCTTTTGAAATAGTTTCCATAACTTTATCCATATCTAAACCTGCATTAATTCCAAAATTTACTGCTTCTGATAATCCTTGAACTAATCCTCCTATACACATTTGATTAACCATCTTAGTTAATTGTCCACTACCTGATGGTCCGATTAAAGTTACTTTTTTACTATAACAATCAATTATTGGCTCTGCTTTTTTAAAATTATTTTCATCGCCACCAACCATGACAGTTAATATTCCACCTTCAGCACCTGATTGTCCTCCAGATATAGGAGCATCTAAAAAACCAAATCCTTTATCTTTTGCGGCTTTATAAAGTTCTCTAGAAATTTCAGCAGACACTGTTGAATTATCTACGTATACGCATCCTTCTTTAGCATTATGAAATAATCCATTATCGCCTAAAGAGACTTGTCTTAAATCATCGTCATTTCCAACACAGGAAAAAATAAAATCAGCATCTTTAGCAGCTTCAGATGGTGTATCAGCCATATTACCTTTGTATTCACCAATCCACTTTTCGGCTTTTGATTTTGTTCTGTTAAAAACAGTTACATTATGTCCTGCTTTTGATATATATCCTGCCATTGGATAACCCATTACACCAAGACCTATGAAAGCAACTTTAGAAGTCATATTTTTTTATGTTTAAAAATTTAAGTTTAAAAGTAATTGTATTTGGATTTATATTTACATTTTTTTCAAGCTTTGGACAGAGTTTTTTTCTTGGAATATTCAATACAAGTATAAGAGAGACACTATCAATAACTCATGGACAATTTGGCTCAATATATGCATCTGCAACATTATGCAGTAGTCTATTACTTATTTGGGTTGGAAAAAAAATTGATGATATAAATATTTTCCGATTTGCAGTCTATGTAACATTACTTTTATCGTTTTCTTGTTTTTTCTTTTCAAAAATTTCATCAATCATTTTTTTATTCATTGCAATTTTTTTAATGAGATTTTCAGGTCAAGGAATGATGTCCCATACTGCAACAACAACAGTTTCAAGATATTTCACAAAATCAAGGGGTAGGGCATTAAGTATTTGCTGGTTTGGTTTATCTAGTGCTGAATTTATTTTACCTGTTTTAATGGTATTTTTGTTGTCATTAACAACTTGGCAAAATATTTGGACAGTAATTTCTGTTTTAATTTTAATATTTTTACCGATTGCATCATTCTTTTTAGTTCGAACTGTTAAACTTGATACAAGAGAAAGCACTGAAGGTGAAGAATTTAAAGAGGAAAATATTAAGCAATGGAAAAGAATTGAAGTAATAAAAGATTATAAATTTTATATCGTAAGCATGAATATGCTTGCCATGCCTTGGATTGCAACTGGTGTATTTGTTTATCAGTCATTTATTACTGAGTCAAAAAACTGGGGACCATTTGTAATTGCGCAGTCTTTTATGTCTTATTCAGTATTTTCAGTAATTACACTTTTAATATCTGGTTTTTTAATTGATAAATTTACAAGTCGAAAACTTTTAATTTTTATGAATATTCCTTTATTTCTATCGACTTTTGTAATTATTTATTTTGATGCACAATTTACTGCATTTATATTTCTAGGTTTAATTGGAATATCAAATGGTTTGGCAAACGTTTTGGGATCTTCTACTTGGGCTGAAGTTTATGGTGTAAAGCATATTGGATCTATTAAAGCTTTGACCACTGCACTTATGGTTTTTTCAACAGCTTTTGGAACTGCTCTTTTTGGTATTTTAATTGACATCGGATTTTCAATTGAGAAAATTGCTATAATATCTGCACTTTATATACTTATTTCTTTTATTCTTCTTTTTTTAGTTAGAAAAAAATTAAATCCAATTTTAGTATAAAACACTTGATTTTGTTGATCTTGGAGTATATTTAATCGCCCATGGCAAGAGTTACCGTTGAAGACTGTATAGACAAAGTAGATAGCCCTTATGAATTAGTTTTGGTTGCTAAAGAAAGAGCTACTCAACTGAATTCAGGAATTGAACCTACATTAGATAGAGATAACGACAAACACACAGTTATTGCTTTGAGAGAAATAGCTGAAGAAACAATTAAAGTTCCAGATTTAACTGAAGCTGCAGTATACAAACTAAGAAAACACGTAGAACAAATTGATGATACTGCTGAAGAAGATGAAGATATTGGTGATGATTTTGAGAATTTATACAAAGGCGAAATCTCTAAAAGTGGCGTACCAATTCTTCCTTCTAAAAGAGCTAGAAAAATTCCTGAAAAAATTCAGGTTTCAAAAGAAGATCTTGCTGAATTATCACCATCAGCTCAACCTGATGTTAATGTAGAAGCTCCAAGTGAGACTGAAGAAAATGATGATGTTTCACTAGATCAAGTTTCAGAAGCAGAAGAACAAGTTTCAGATAACGTAAGCGACGAAGAAAATAATTCTTAATTAAGAAAACTCTTTTAATATTTGTTCCCTGTGTTCATCAAGATCAGGAATGTCCCCTCTAGTACTTTTATCTTCGTATGAAGACATTTTTATAGGATTGCCTGCTAATCTAAAATCACCAACTACTTTATGATAGGCTTTAACAATCATGTTTCTTGCTTCGACTTGAGGATTTTCTACCGCTTCTTTAATATTAAATATCGGTCCACAAGGTATCTTTAATTTTTCCATTTCACTTACCCATTCAGAAGTATTTTTTGAAGAAAGCTTATCTTCAAAAATTGATTTTAGTTCATTCATATTTTCACATCTGAGTGAATTAGTGTTAAATCTTTTATCACTCACCATTTCAGGTATTCCTAATACTTCACAAAGTTTTTCATATAATTTATCGTTACCTGCAGCAATGATTATATAACTATCTTTTGTTTTAAATGCCTCAAAAGGAGCGATTGAGGGATGTCTAGATCCCATCGGTTTAGGAATTTCATTTTTAGATAAATATCTTGCAATTGCATTTTCTAAAATCGCAATTTGGCAGTCTAACATTGAAACATCTATAAACATTCCCTTACCTGTTTTTTGTCTATCATACAAAGCTGCATTAATTCCAATTGCAGTAAAAAGGCCTGCTGTAATATCACCAATTGATGTTCCAACTCTTGTTGGTTCACTATTTGGATGACCCGTAACACTCATCAGTCCACCCATTCCCTGAACGACCATGTCATAAGCCGGTAATTCTTTTAAAGGTCCAGTTTGACCAAAACCAGATGCAGATGCATATATTAATTTTGGATATTTTTTGCTTACATCTTTCCAACCATATCCCCATTTTTCCAAAGTACCTGGTTTAAAATTTTCTACTAAAATATCTGCTTTTGCTAAAATTTTATCAAAGATTTTTTTGTCATCTTCATTTTTTAAATTAAGTGCAATACTTTCTTTTCCTCTATTCAGTGACATAAAATATGCAGAATAATCTTTCACAAATGGTCCAAATTTTCTAGAATCGTCTCCAATTTCTGGAGCTTCTACTTTAATTACACGTGCACCGAGATCAGATAAGATCATTGTACAATATGGACCTACTAAAACCCTAGTAAGATCAACAACTAATAAATTTTTTAAAGGACCATCCATAATAAGTACGTCATTTCCTTATATTGACTCTTCTGCTCAAGTTCAATTTAATATCAACATTATAAATAAAAAGGGGAAAACTATGTTAAGAAAAATAACATTATATTTGTCTTCAATAATTATAGCTTTTTCAATAGTAGGATCTGCATATGCAGTTACATTAAAAGCAAGTCACCAATGGCCAGGAACACCAAGAGCCGATGGCTCTTTTGACCCACGTCATGAAATGGTGCAAATTATTGCTGATGAAGTAAAAAAAGCAAACGTTGATTTAGAAATTAGAATTTATCCAGCTAAGTCACTTTATAAGCCAAAAGAACAGTGGAAACCTATGACTACAGGTCAATTAGATATTTCTGCTTTCCCATTAGCTTATGCATCAAAATTCCATCCAGAGTTTGATGCTACATTAATGCCAGGAACTGTAAAAAATCATGAGCATGCGTTGAGATTTAATAAAGGTCCAATGATGACTGAGATTAAAAAAATAATCAGTGATGCTGGTGTTGTAGTACTATCTGATGCATGGTTAGGTGGTGGCTTCGCATCAAAAACTAAATGTATCAAAAATCCAAGTGATGCAAAAGGACAAGTGATGAGAGCTGCAGGAAAAGCTTTTAACCAAATGTTAGAGGCTGCTGGTGCAGGTATTCAAAGTATGCCATCATCTGAAATTTACACTGGATTACAAACTGGTGTATTAACAGGTGCAAATACTAGTTCAGGAAGTTTTGTAAGTTACAAAATTTACGAACAAGTAAAATGTGCAACTCCTCCAGGAAAATTTGGTTTATGGTTTATGTATGAGCCAATTTTAATGTCTAAGAAAAGCTACAATGCTTTAAATTCTAGCCAACAAGTGGCTTTGATGAAAGCAGGAAAAGTTGCTGAAAAATATATGACAGCTCAAGTTGAAAACTTAGATAAAAAGTTTGAGGAAGCATACAAAGCTGCAGGTGTTAAATTAGTGTATATGGATGCTAATGATCATGCTGCATGGGTTGATATTGCAATAAAATCATCTCACAAAGCTTTTGCTGAAAAAGTTCCAGGTGGCGATAAGCTAATGGAAATGGCTTTAGCAGTTAAATAAAATAATATATAAAGAACCCCTATTTATTCTCTGTAAGTAGGGGTTTTTTTTATGAAAGAAAAATACTTAAAATTCTGTGATTATGTTGCAAGAGCTTGTGGAGCTTTTGCAGTTCTAGCTTTACTGTTATCAATTCTTGTAATTGTAGAATTAGTTTTTGAAAGATACTTTTTTCAAAGAGCAATAACATGGCAAACAGAGCTTGTTACAATGCTTCTAGTTGCTTCAACATTTATTGGAAGTGCATATGTTTTAAGTGAGAAAGCTCATGTGAGTATGGAGTGGATCTATGATTTCTTATCAAAAAAAAATATATTAAGACTTAAAATTTTTACCTCATTAGTCAGTTTATTATTCTTCTTAATTTTATTCTATTTTGGTTTTTTAATGGTTGAGGAAGCGTTTACTAAAAATTACTCAACAGGAACGGTTTGGGATCCTCCATTGTGGGTACCATATTCGTCAATGATGATAGGTGCTGCACTAATGATTTTGCAATATATAGCAGAGATTATTAAGCTTACAGACGAAAAGGATAATAACTAATGGATCCATTAATAATTGCAATAATCGTAGCTGTTTTTACTTTAATAGTTTTGTTTTCGGGAATACCAATTGCTTTTGGTTTAAGCTTTGTATCAATAGCTCTTTTAGTTGCATTCGAAGGTTTTCAAATGTTAGATGTTTTTGCCGAAACTTTCTATGCGGGTTTAAATTCATTTGTTCTACTTTCAATACCAATGTTTATTTTAATGGGAATGGCAGTAGCTAATTCTCCAGCAGGAAAAGATTTATATACAGGATTGGACAGATGGTTATGGAGGGTACCAGGAGGTTTAGTCATTTCTAATATAGGAGCTTGTTCAATCTTTGCTGCACTAAGTGGATCAAGTCCCGCAACCTGTGCTGCAATTGGCACTATGGGAATTCCTGAAATGAGAAAAAGAGGATACTCAGATCAAATTGCAACAGGAACTATAGCAGCTGGTGGAACATTAGGAGTTTTAATACCTCCAAGTATTGTTTTAATTGTATATGGAATTGCAACCGGAACATCAATTGGAAGATTATTTTTAAGCGGATTGATACCAGGATTTATGCTTGCAGGTATGTTCGCTATCTGGGCACTGATACACAGTTACTTCATAGATAAAGATTCAGCTAAAGCTTTAAAAAATAGAACACCTCCAACTTTTAAAGAAAAAATTGAAGTTTTACCAAGAATACTTCCTTTCCTAGCAATCATTGCTGGTGTCTTATACGTATTATATGGTGGTGTTGCTACTCCATCAGAAGCTTCAGGAGTAGGAGCTTTTTTAGTTTTTGTTTTGATTGCAGTTGTCTACAAAATTTACCAACCAAAAAAAATATGGAATATTGTTAAAGTTTCAATGAAAGAAAGTGTGATGATAATGTTTATCATCGCAGCTTCATATCTTTTTGCATTTACATTGTCACAACTTTACGTAACTCAATCCTTAGCTCAAAGCATGGTAGAGATGAGCTCTAATAAATGGGTAGTATTTATTTTAATAAATATATTTCTGTTGATTGCAGGTTTCTTTTTACCTCCGGTTGCTGTTATTGTTATGACATCAGCAATATTATTGCCAGTTATAACTCAACTGGGATTTGATCCGTACTGGTTTGCAATTGTATTTACAATTAACATGGAAATTGGTCTCATTACCCCACCCGTTGGATTAAACCTTTATATAATTAAGGGTATTACGCCTGATGTAAGTTTGTCAGAAATTTTAAAGGGATCTATACCATTTATGATAATTATGGCTTTAGCTATACTTATTTTATGCATTTTTCCTGAGATTGTAACTTGGCTACCTGACAAAATAATGGGTAAAAGTTTAGGTTTTTAATATATAAAAAACACCATGTTAAATATAAAAAGAATATTCGAGACGATTGCTGATGCTGGTCAAAAAATTTTAGAGAAAAAATCTTTAAAAAAATTCTCAAAAAAAAGGGATTTGATCGAGCTATGTGATGATCTTTTATCATCTAAAGGAGCAGCATTTGGAATTACATTAGCAAGGGATATTCTTTTTAGATATCATAATTTATCTAACGAAGATAAATTAAAATTCTTACTTCAAGTAAATGAAAAATATAAACCTGATACAGCAAATATTGATAATGCTATTAAGGACTATACAGAAAATAAAAATAGCCGATCAATTTTAAATTTATCGAGAATTACATCAGGAACTAGAAAAGAATTGTTTGTTAGATTAAATATGGCTCCTAATGGAACGGCTGAGATTGTTTCTTTAAGAGAAGATCTACAATTGTTTTTAATAAAAAATCCTGAATTAAAAGAATTAGACTATGACTTAATAGATATATTTAAAAACTGGTTCAATCCTGGTTTTTTAAAATTAAGAAAAAGTAATTGTGTCTACTACTGTTCTCTACTACGAGGATTTTTCCGAAATAAAAAAGAAAATTTGGTTAATGCTAACTGATGCGGTTACTAATAGATCGTCTCCTTTTAGAATACCTGTATTTTCATGTGGTAGTGAAGATAATATTGAAAGTAGAATTGTTGTTCTAAGAAAATCAGATGAACAAAAAAATATAGTTCAATTCCACAGTGATATTAGATCTGATAAAATTAAAATATTAGAAAAAAACCCGAATTCATCGATGTTATTTTATGATAAAGACGAAAAAATACAGGTTAGATTAAAAGTTGAAGCAATTATCAATCACAATAATGATATAACCAAACAATCTTGGGAAAAAACCCAACATATAAGTCGAAAATGTTACTTAGTAGATAATGGACCAGGTACAGAGTCTGATATTCCAACATCTGGTTTAAAACCTGAGTTAGATAATTTTGATTACACAAAAGAACAAAGTGAAGAAGGATATAAAAACTTTACTGTTATACAGTGTAAAATTAAATCTATTGAATGGTTATATTTAGCTGCAAAAGGTCATCGAAGAGCTAGATTTGACATTGATAATAGTAAAGATACTTGGTTGGTACCATAATGAAAAAGTATGAAGCTATGGTTTTATCGTGTATGGATCCAAGGTTTCAGCCAAAAGTTTTTAATTATTTAAAGAAAAAAAAATTAACTGGAAAATATAGCTCATTTACTATTGCTGGAGCTGCCATCGGAGTAACTTCTAAAAAATTTAAAAAATGGCAATCAACCTTTTTGGATAATTTATCAACTTCAATAAAGTTACATAATATAAGTAAATTAATAGTAATTAATCACGAAGATTGTGGTGCAGCTAAAATAGTTAATGGGAAGAAAAAATTTAATTCAACTATAGAAAAGAAAATTCACAAGGATTCTTTTAAAAAAATTAAATTAATTATAGATAGAAAATTCCCAGAGTTGAAAATAAATTTTAAAATTTTGTCGCTAAAAGATTAATCTTTTAAAGTCCTTTAATTATTATGTTTGTCCCCTCAGCATTATCCAATCTTATTTGTTTTATTGGTTTATATTCTTCTGAATTATACCACTCTAGCGCCCTCTCATAACTTGGAAATTTTAGAACTATTATTCTTGGAAAATTAGTTTCTCCATCAAATATTTGATATTCACCATTTCTTACCAAAAACTCTCCGTCAAATTTTTTTACAATTGGATTAACTTTTTCAATATACTCTTTATAATTTTCTGGATTAGTTACTCTTAATTGTGCAATTACATACCCTGCTGACATATTAAAAAACAGTTTTTACGTATCTTTTCCAATTATCTTGGTAATGTTTTGCGTTCTCTGTAATTTTACCTATCTCTTCGTCTGTAAGTTTTCTAACTACTCTTCCTGGAGCTCCAACTACTAATGAGTTGTCTGGAATTTCTTTGTTTTCAGTTATTAATGCTTTTGCACCAATGATGCAGTTTTTACCTATTTTTGCATTATTTAAAATGACAGCTCCAATACCAATTAAACTATTGTCTCCAATTGTACATCCATGAAGCATAACGATATGACCGATAGTTACGTCTTTACCAATTCTTAAAGGGCAGCCTGGGTCAGTATGTAGAACGCTCCCATCTTGAACATTCGAACCTTCTCCAACATGAATGTTTTCGTTATCCCCTCTAATTACAGCATTAAACCAAATACTGGAGTTTTTTTCTAATGTGACATCTCCAATTATAGTTGCATTTGGTGCGACCCAATTTTCGCCAGAGTTTTTTGGTTTTTTATCTTCCAAATCGTAAAACATAATTTATATATTATTACATTATGCCTATTAAAACACCAGTATGTGATTTTGGAAAAAAAGCAGAAAATTTTGAATTAAAATCTACAGAGAACAAATTAATATCGTTAAATGATATCAAAGGTGAAAATGGAACGTTGATAATGTTTATTTGTAATCATTGTCCATACGTAAAAGCAATAATTAGAGATGTGGTGGAAGACTGTGCTAAGCTTAATGATTTAGGAATAAATTCAGTTGCAATATGCTCTAATGATCCAATTAATTATCCAGAAGACTCTTTTGAAAAAATGATAGAGTTTGCAATTAAACATAAGTTTAATTTTCCTTACCTAATTGATGAAACACAAGACATTGCAAGAAAATATGATGCTGTATGTACTCCAGATTTTTTCGGTTATGATAAAGATTTTGGTCTCCAATATAGAGGAAGAATAAGAGAATTAAGAGAACTAAAGCCTGTGAGATCTGGAGATAGTGATTTATTTATTGCTATGAGACAAGTTTCAAAAACAGGCAAAGGTCCTAAAGAACAATTCCCAAGTATGGGTTGTGGTATAAAGTGGTCATCTAATTAATGTATTTAATAATAACTAGAACTTTCCCTCCAGAAGTTGGTGGTATGCAGAATCTAATGTGGGGACTAGCAAGATCATTATCAAAATTAGATATGGTTAAAGTTTTTGCCGATTATCACGAAGATCATAAAAAGTTTGATGATAAAGTTTCATTTACAATTGAAAGAGTTAGTGGAGTTAAATTATTAAGAAAATATAGAAAATCTTTGCTTATAAATGAATATTTAAATGAAAATAAAAATGTAAATTGTATCATTGCAGATCACTGGAAAAGTTTAGAACTTATAAAATCCCAAAAAAAGAAAATATGTTTAATACATTCTAAAGAAATTAATCACCCTAAAGGATCTAGATTAAACAAAAAAGTTTTAGAAGTTTTAAATAATGTTGATCATGTCGTAGCAAACTCAAACTTTACGAAAAATTTAGCGGTTAGTCTTGGAGTTGAAGAAAAAAGATTAATAGTCATAAATCCTGGTGTAGATCCTATTGAAGAAATTCCAAAAGATGACCTTAAACAAGCAGAAGAAATTCTAAAAGGAAAAAAACAAAGACTAATTACTGTTTCTAGATTTGACAAAAGAAAAAATCATGAAAAAGTTATAATGGCTATTCGAAATTTAAAAGAGAAATACCCTGATATTACTTACACTTGTATAGGATACGGAGATGAAGAAGAAAATTTAAAAAAATTAGTGATAGAATTAAATCTTGATAAATATGTAAATTTTTTGAGCGATATAACTAATGAATTGAAAAATGCATTAATTGCTAAATCTAATATTTTTATAATGCCATCAATAATCCACAAAACTTCAGTTGAAGGCTTTGGAATTTCTTTTATTGAAGCTGCGCAATACGGGATTCCATCTATAGGTGGTAAAGATGGTGGTGCTTCTGATGCAATTATTCATAATAAAACTGGGTTAATTTGCGATGGTAACAGTCTAGATGAAATTTATTCAAGTATAGATAATTTATTTGAGGGAAATAAATATATTGAATTTGGAAAAGAGTGCAAAACACACTCCGAAAATTTTCTTTGGGATAAGATAATTGAAAACTACAAAGGAATCTTGTAAAATCAAAACATGTTAGATAAATTTAATGGAATAATTTATTTAAGTATTTTTATTGTCCATTTTATCGTTTACGCTGTTTATGCTTTTAGAACAGTGGTAGCAACAAAATCATTTTTAGATCAATACAATATAGATCATTCTGCAGCTGTGATGGTTAGATTTTTTGGAGCACCGTTTATTGCATCAGTTTTAGTAGCACTATACATAATGTTAATTAAAGCAGATGGTTTGGTAGGAACATGGGGTTTCTTTACATTAATTTTTGCTCAAAACGTTTTATATTTTTTAATTGGGATATATACAATTTATATCAATAAGCTTGGACATAACGAAAAAACAAATAGCGAAGGTGTCATTGCATCGGGAATTTTAACAGTCTTAAGTGGAATTCTTTGCTACGGTCTAGCTGATAAAATTTATATTTAATTTTTTTTTCTAAAAGTTGAAAAAATTTGCCAACCAACAATTGTTATTGTGATCAATAATATTATTAACGTTATTGGTCTATCCCATAAAAAATTAGGTGATCCATCACTTATTAATAGTGATCTTCTTAATGTTTCCTCCATTAGCCCTCCGAGTACAAAAGCCAATATTAAAGGTGGCATGGGGAAATCATATAGCCTTAAAAAAGTTGCAACCACTGCAATACCTATCATTAAAAAAATATCAAAATTGTTAAATGACATTAGATATATTCCTGTTACTGAAAAAAATAAAATTAAAGGAATTAAGTAATTTCTAGGTACTGCTAAAATTCTAGCGATATAAGGTATTAAAGGTAAATTTAAAATCAAAAGTACGACCATGCCAATGTACATTGACATGATAACTGACCAGAAAATTTCAGGGTTAGTTTGATAAAGTCTTGGTCCTGGCTGAATACCAAACCCTAAAAGAGCTCCAAGCATAACCGCAGTTGTACCACTCCCTGGAATACCTAATGTTAGCAAAGGAACAAACGAACCAGAGCAAGCCGCATTATTTGCTGTCTCAGGTGCTGATAAACCATGAACACTACCTTTTCCAAATTTTTGTTTTTCTTCTTCGTTTACATAATTTCTCTCCATTCCATATGCTAAGAAAGATGCAATTGTTGCGCCTGCACCAGGTAAAACACCAATTAAGAAACCAAGTATAGAAGACCTAGGTATAGTTTTGGCCATTTTAATTGTTTCCTCTTTATTTACTTTAATTGAACCTAATTCTGTTAATGAGATTTGTTTTGCTGCTCTGTTTGGATCTTTCCCTCTAAAAATAATCGTCAGAGCTTCACTCATTGCAAATGTAGCCATGACAATTAATACAAAGCTTATTCCATCAGTTAAATTCATATTGTTAAAAGTAAATCTTGTTATATCTGACAAAGAATCTTGTCCTACAGTTGCTAACATTAATCCTAAAACTACCATCATCATTGCTTTTAAAAATTGTCCTTTAGATGAGAATGCAGAAATTGCAGTTAAACCTAAAATCATTAGTGCAAAATAGTCAGGTGACCTAAAAGCTAAACTTACTTTTGATAAACTAGGGGCTGCAACTAATAAAAATATTGCAGAAATTGTTCCTCCAGCAAATGAACTATAAGCAGCGATTGCTAAAGCTTTTCCAGCTTTACCTTGTTGTGCCATTGGATAACCATCAAATGCAGTAGCAACAGTTCCTGGTATTCCAGGAGCATTTAATAAAATAGAAGATGTAGATCCTCCAAATACTGCTCCATAATAAACACCCGCCATTAAAATTAAACCTGTTGATGGATCAAAGCCGTAAGTAATTGGTATCATTAATGCTATTGCAGTCATTGGTCCAAGTCCTGGCAACATTCCAATTATTGTTCCGGCGAAACAACCAACCATTACCATTAAAATATTTGTTAATGATAATGCTGTTGATAATCCGATAAGTATTCCTTCGATCATCCCATAACTCCGATATATTTTAAAAAAGGATCACGAAGATAAATATTTAATAAACCATGCAACAAATACATAAATGCAGCAACAAATGGAAAAGACAAAATAAACATCAATCCCCATCTTCTTTCACCTAAGAAATAGTAAGATGCAAAAAGAAATAAAGAAGTTGATATAAAATATCCAATTTTTAAAATTACAGCTGCATATATTAGTGAGATAATTATTAGATAGATTATGCTTTTATAATCTAAGTGTTTATGATTAACCTCTGTAATAACTTTCTCAGGTAAAATTATTTTTAAACTCGATAAAATTATTCCAGCCCAACCTAAATATATTGGAAAAGTCCTAGCATTGAATGGTGCATTCTCATCGAATGCAAATACTTGAATATTGTAAGCTGTGTATAGATAAAATACTGATAAAACTAAAAAAAGCAGTGAGATAAATTTTGTAGGACTTATTCTCACTGCTTTACATTCTTTAATAATCTATAAAGATTATATTACTCCAAGTTTTTTCATCAGAGCTGTCATTTCAACCGTTTGTTTTTCCAAGAATGCATCAAATTTAGAACCTGGGTTATAAATATTTACCCATGCATTTCTTTTTCTAACAGCTTCCCACTCTGGTGTTTTTTGAACATCGCCAAGCATTTTAGAGATTTTGTTATAGTCACTCATATTCATGCTTTTTGGTGCAAAGAAACCTCTCCAGTTAACAAACTGAACATCATATCCTTGCTCTTTTAATGTTGGAGCTTCTGGTGCATCACCTACTCTCTCAGGAGCAGTGATACCAATTATTCTTACTTGATCTCTAGCACCCATCACTTCACCTAAACCTGTTGAAAGTATTTGAGTTTCTCCAGATAAAAGTCCAGCAAGCGCTTTTCCACCAGCATCATATGGAACATAAATCACATCGTTTGGATTTGCTCCAGCTGCTTGGAAAGCTAACGCACCAATTAAGTGGTCCATGCTTCCTCTTACAGATCCACCAGCCATTTTAATTGACTTTGGATCTTTTTGATATTGATCAACTGCATCTTTGAAATTTTTGATTGGTGAATTTTTTGCTACAACTATTGCACCATAATCTCCAATTACACCTGCAATCGGTTTAACATCTTTATAAGATAATGTGCCAGTTCCTTTTACATAACCTTTATGTCTGGTAATTGATCTTAACACCAATGGCGTTGACTGAACTAAAACTGTATCTTTTGGAGCGTTATTGATTAGGTAAGCTAAAGCTTTACCACCTCCACCACCTGACATATTTTCAAATGATGCACTTTTCAAAAAACCAGCTTTTGTTAATGCTTCTCCAGTACCTCTAGCAGTTCCATCCCATCCACCACCAGCACCACCTCCAATTAAAAAATGTAATTTTTCAACTGCAAATGAATTTGTTGATGAAAACAGAAGGAAGGCTGAGAATAAAACTGAAATAAAAGTTTTAATTAGTTTCATTATTTCCTCTCTTATTATATTTATGAAATCATCATTAAACATAAGTTATAAATTTTAGTCAATGATCAAATATAATCTTTCTAAAAACATAAAAGAATATTTTTTAGCATTAATAAGGAGTTATAAAGCTCTATTTATAGGACTAGTCGGTGGATAC
>CACBMY010000010.1 GCA_902540545.1 uncultured Pelagibacteraceae bacterium | reverse complement strand
CACTCTTGGAAAATATAGAAAATCTATCAGCGATGAGCAAAAAGCTAAGTATCAAAAACTATTTAGAAGCTATTTTTTAAAAAGCTTTTCCAGCAGACTTGTCGATTATACAAATCCAAAGATTGATGTTGTATCTCAAAAAAAGATTAATGATAAATATACAATAGTTAATAGTATTTTAGAGGCTACATCAAAAAGACCACAAGTAAAAATAGATTGGAGAATATATACGAAAAATCCTGATAGACCTCTAATAAGAGATTTAATAGTAGAGGGATTAAGTTTAGCAAGAACTCAAAAAGAAGAATTCAACTCAATTATACAAAATAATGACGGAAATATTAATGCATTATTTAAAACACTAGAAGAATTTTTAATTAAATGATTTAATAAAATCCAATTTCACTTAAACAAATATCTGATTTGAAATCGTCAAAACCTGCGACCAAACCTACTGATTTTATATTTTGTCCCAATATACTTTTTGGTTGGTAGAAATTAGATTTTTTAAATTGACTGAAAGGCGCTCTAATTTCAATCCATTTATTTGTCGTAACAAAAGTATAACTATAGTATTGCCATGGCGCTAGAGTTAACCCTGTTCTCAAATGAAGATTATATTTTTTTTCATTACCATAAACTTTTACATATACTCCATTATAATCTTTACTATTAATTTCAGGATTTAATTTTGTCCTGATTTGAATAAATCCGCCATTATTTTTTGTTGATACATTCCCTATCATTCTATAACACATCATTCCATCAACTTTCTCAACTAAAAATTTTCCTGTTGATACACCTCCCATTACTTGATCCGAAATAAAATTCCACTGTTGAAATTGATTAGTTAATTTAGGGTTTTTTAATTGATCTAAAATCATATCCTTAGAATAGGTGTTTGTTTGAGATAATAAAGTTAAAATTAAAAATATTATTTTTTTCAAAGCAGAATTACTTTTTTTTTGCAAGTTGTTGTAGTAGGTAAATTTCTTTCTCAGTAAGAGTATTTTTTTCTTCTTTTATTTGATCCTCTAAACTAAATAAATTTATCAATAAAAAAAATGACATTGCGCCGGTTAATATAATAAAGTAAATTGAGCTTAAATTAACAATTATCAGTATTACAAATACGCTTGTCCATCCAATAAAAATCCCTCTTAAAATGGTCCGATGACTTTTTAAATCTGGTATTTTTATAAACTGAATAAATAAAAGTATTAAAAGAAGCATTATTCCTGAAATAGATGCTCTCAATAAAACTAAAGTATCTAATCCTCCTCCGTATAATTCTCGATGGATTAAATATGCAACTAATCCTTTATATGCAAAATAAAAAAAAAATGCAGAAGAAACCAATATTGAAAAATAGTAAGAAATCTTTGGTTTAATTTTAATATTAAATTTCATTTTAATTAAAATGATACTACTATTTTTAATTAAATTATAAAAATCTATAGTTTATAAACATGGATTTTATTGAATTTGGTGGGCCCGCCAGGACTCGAACCTGGGACCAATACATTATGAGTGTACTGCTCTAACCAACTGAGCTACAGGCCCTTAAATGGGACGTACTATTATATCATTTTTTTAATGTTATCAATTGAAGAAATGGTGGGCCGTGTTGGTTACGCTCCAACTACCCCTGCAATGTCAATGCAGTACTCTACTATTGAGCTAACGGCCCTAACTCTCTAAGAAACTTTTTAATTGCTTAGATCTACTTGGATGTTTTAATTTTCTTAGTGCCTTTGCCTCTATTTGTCTAATTCTCTCTCTTGTGACTGAAAATTGAAGACCTACTTCTTCTAAAGTATGGTCTGTATTCATACCAACTCCAAATCTCATTCTTAAAACTCTTTCCTCTCTTGGTGTAAGTGTGGATAAAATTTTTGTTGTTGCTTCACTTAAATTTGATTTTATTGCTTGCTCCAAAGGTGCCAATGCTTTCGTATCTTCAATAAAATCACCCAAGCTACTATCTTCTTCATCTCCAACAGGTTTTTCAAGAGACACAGGTTCTTTAGAAATTTTTAAAACTTTTCTTACCTTTTCTAACGGCATTCTTAATTTTTTAGCAAGTTCCTCTGGGGTCGCCTCTCTTCCAAATTCACTTAAAATTAGTCTTTGAGTTCTTACAATCTTGTTAATAGTTTCAATCATGTGGACGGGAATTCTTATTGTTCTGGCCTGGTCTGCAATTGATCGTGTAATAGCTTGTCTAATCCACCAAGTTGCATAAGTTGAGAATTTATATCCTCTTCTATATTCAAATTTATCAACAGCTTTCATTAAACCAATATTTCCCTCTTGAATTAAGTCTAAAAATTGAAGACCTCTATTTGTATATTTTTTTGCAATAGATATTACTAATCTTAAATTGGCTTCAACCATTTCTTTTTTTGCTAATCTTGATTCTTTTTCTCCCTTTTGAACCCTACTAACTAATTTTTTATATTCCGTAACTGAAATACCCAATTTATTACTTATTTCAACAAGTCTATCTCTGATATTTTTGAATTCATTTTTATTTTTTTGGAAAAATTTTTTCCAAACTTCATTGGTATCTAAAAATTCTTTTAAATTAGGATTTATTTCATTTCCTATATAAAATTTTATAAATTCATCTCTAGAAATTTTCGACTCGAGTGCTAGTCTCAATAAATTACCTTCAAGTGAGATAATTTTTTTATTTTCTGCATAATGTTTTTGTACAAGTTCTTCCAGTACTGAAGGTGATAATTGAAGTGACTTAATATTTTCTAATATATCATCAACTATTTTTTTATAATTTTTCTCTTTTGAATGTGAAAATTTATTTGAATTTAAAACACATTCTAGCTTCTCTTTTTGATATTTAATTAGTTTATTATACTCTTTTGTTAATGTGTGAATTGTTTGTAAAACTTTTGGTTTTATCTCTGTCTCCATTGCAGCAAGAGTCGGATTAAATTCATCTTCTTCAGTGTTGTTTTCTTCAGCTTGGTCATCTTGTTTTTTCTGTTTTTTTTTCATTATTACTTTCATCATCGTCCATATAATTAGTGTCAATATCAATAATCTCTCTTACTAATATTTCGTCATTTTGAAGTTTTGTATCCCATTCAAAGAATTGTTGAGCTGTTATTGGGCTTTGAGACAAAGCATTTAACATTACATCTTTGCCCGCTTCTATTCTTTTTGCTATTGCTATTTCACCCTCTCTAGATAGCAGTTCAACGCCTCCCATTTCTCTGAGGTACATTCTAATTGGATCATCACTTTTCTCTAAAGTTTTTCCCTCATCTTTAGCTGAGGCATCTTTTTTTCTCAAAACTTTATAATCAGATTTTTTTTCAACTAAAATAATACTTTCATCAAGTATATGCATGAAAGCCTGTGCTAAATTTTCTTGAGATAAATTTCTTTTTCCTAATGATTTATTTAGTTCCTCATGAGTGATAAATCCACGATGGATGCCTCGACCCATTAATCTTGCAAATGATTTTGTAATTATTCGTTCCACAGTAATTAGTTTGAAGGACCTATATAATGTCTAATACGAAAAAATCTATGTGATTTTTTTTATTTTTAATTGATTTTTTGCTGTTTTTTTAGCTCTTTTATCTCATTAAATGTATTCTCACTCATATCTCTTGAAAACTTTGATTCTAACTCAGATATTCTTTGTTCTAACTCATAATTTTTGAGATCTTGAATAATTTCAGTAAAAATTTCTAATATTTTTTGGTCATCTTTCAAATTTTTTGAAATTATATGTTTAATTGAAGCATAATTCATGACTCTATTAATAAGATTTTTATCTACATTTAATTTTTGAACATCTAGATTAAATAAATTTTCTGACTGATTTAAAATTTCAGCGAACAATTGTTTATTTTCGTCACTATATAATTTTACATTTTCAATTAAGTGAAAGTTTTCATGAATTAATTTTGGTTTTGCGAGTATTGTATATAAAAATGAGAATTCTTTAATTTCAAAAGATTTTAATGATTTTGTTTCATTATAATAATTTTTGGTCTTAGCTAAAGATTTTGGAGATTTCATGTAATTTTTTCTAAATTTCGAATTAATATTTGGTGTTAACTCAGAAACTTTTTCAAGAAAATATTCGAGAGTATATTTTTTTACAAAACTGTCTTTAATATTTGATGCAATTTCCCTAAGTTTTTTTTCGAAAATAGCTTTGGAACTAGGGCTTTCAGTTGTCAAACTGATATAATGTGCAAATATAAATTTATGTATAGGTATAGATTTTTGCTCTGAAAATTCTAAAAACTTTTCTTTACCAAATTTATTTACATAATTATCTGGATCTAGATTATTTTCCAAAAGAAGAAATGAAATTTTTTTATCAGGTTTTAATTCATCAATAATATTTTCTGCAGCCCTTAATGCAGCTTTATAACCACTTTGATCGCCATCAAAGCATATAATGATATGATTATAAAATTGGTTTAAAATTTGTATCTGTTTGCTTGTTAAAGCGGTTCCTAGATTTGCGACAGTATTTTCTACTCCATTTTTTGATAAACCAATAACATCCATGTATCCTTCAACTAAATATACATCTTCTAATTTATTTGATAACTTTCTTGCTTTATCAAGATTATATAAATTTGATCCTTTCTTAAAAAAAGGGGTTTCAGGGGAATTAATATATTTAGCTAAATTTTTGTTATCATCTAAGATTCTTCCACCAAAACCTATAATATTTCCTGATATATTATTTATTGGAAAAATTATTCTGTTTCTGAATCTTGATACATATTTTTTTTTCTTCTCATCAAAATAGAATAGGCCTGTATCTTTAATAGTTTCTTCATCAAAGTCCTTTTTTAGAACTTCATAATAATCTAAATCCTCTGTCACAAAACCAAGATTAAAATTTTTAACTTCAGCACCAGAAAGTCCCCTTTCTTTAAGATAATTTTTTGCTTTAACTGATTTTTCATTTTTAAATAACTCATTTTTGTAAAATTCAGAAAAATTCTGATAAATAGATTTATATATTTTCCATTTATTCTCTCTTTCCACGTCTTGCTTTGAAAATGTATAAGGTTGCATCCCTGCAAGATTTGAAAGCATTTTAACTGCTTCACCAAATCTAAGATTTTGAGTTTTCATTACAAAGTCAAAAATATTTCCATGCTCACTCGTGCTAAAACAATGATAAAATTCTTTTTCATCATTAACTGTAAATGATGGAGTTTTCTCTGTTTTAAATGGAGATAAACCAACAAACTCTTTACCTCTTTTTTTTAGTTTAACAGTTTTAGAGACAACTGTTGAAACTTTTAATCTAGTTTTAATTTCGTCTAAATATTCCTTTGGATATTTCATTAGCCATTAAGTAAATTTTTAATAATTTGACCTGCCTTTGAAAAATCAATGGTATCTGCATGATTTTTTTTTAATTCACCCATCACTTTTCCCATATCTTTTAATGAAGAGGCCCCAGAATTTTTGATAATTTCTTTGCAAATTTTTTCTGTATCAGCTTCGGATAATTGCTTGGGTAGATACTCTGATAAAATATCGAGCTCTCCTTGTTCAATTTCTAATAAATCTGACCTGTTATTTTTTTTGTATATTTCAATTGATTCGGATCTTTGTTTGATCATTTTCTTTAATAGTTTTTTTATATCCTCATCATCTGTATCTTTTTTATTTGGACCAGACCTATTGTTAATATCTAAGTCCTTAATTCCTGACAAAATTAACCTATAAGTTGATATCTTATTTTTATCTTTAGATTTTAAAGCATTTTTGTAATCATTATCTATTTTATCTCTCATCGTCATATTTGGAATGTACTTCATAGACAAAATTGTTCAAAAGAAAAATTGTATTTTGAAAAAATTATTATAGATCTGTTGCGGATAAATAGGTTTTATTGTATTAACCTTTAACTTATGAGTTGTAATTGACTTTAAAACAAAAAAACAAATCTTCACTTATCTCAAATTATAACACAGCTATTTTAGTTCTCGAAAATAAATCAGTCTTTAAAGGTATAGGACTAGGATATAAAGGAGAGGCAACGGGCGAAGTATGCTTTAATACCTCATTAACTGGCTATCAAGAAATTATATCTGACCCATCTTACGCTGGTCAGATAATAAATTTTACATTTCCTCACATTGGCAATGTGGGAACTAATGAAGAGGACTTAGAGTCCGACAAAATATGGACGAGAGGTGTTATTTTTAATTCAGAAATAACAAGTCCATCTAACTATAGATCTCTTCAGAATTTAGATAAATGGCTTAGAAAAAATAAAATAGTAGGCATAACTGGTCTCGATACAAGAAGTTTAACTAATTTTATCAGAGATAAGGGAGCTCCAAAAGGAACAATTTCATACAATAAAAATGGTAAATTTAATATCAATAAACTAATAAATAAATCAATTAAATGGCCTGGTTTAAGTGGAATGGATTTAGCGCAAGAGGTCACAACTAGCAAAACATATATTTGGAAAGGACATAAAACTTGGAAGAAAACTAAAGGTTATGAGAAAAATAAAAAGAAAAAATTTAGGGTTGTTGCAATAGATTATGGAATTAAAAAAAATATACTTAGATATTTCTCTGACTTTGATTGTGAAGTTAAAGTTGTTTCCTGTAGAGAAAATGCAAATAATATATTTAATCTAAAGCCTCATGGGGTTTTTTTGTCTAATGGTCCTGGTGATCCAGCAGCAACAGGAAAGTATGCAATTAATGTAATAAAAAATTTAATTAAAAAAAATATTCCTTTATTTGGAATATGTTTGGGTCATCAAATTTTAGCTTTAGCTTTAGATGCAAAAACCAAAAAAATGAAGTTGGGACATAGAGGTGCGAATCATCCAGTTAAAAATTTAATTACAAGGAAGGTTGAAATCACAAGTCAAAATCATGGATTTGAGGTTGTTAAAGAAAGTTTAAAAAAAAATACAGAAATAACCCACCTATCATTATTTGACAATTCTATAGAGGGAATAAGATTAAAAAATAAACCAGTTTTCTCAGTCCAATACCATCCTGAAGCTAATCCAGGACCACAAGATAGTAAATATTTATTTAGTAATTTTATTAAAGACATAAAAAAATATGCCAAAAAGAAAAGACATTAAAAAAATTTTAGTTATTGGAGCTGGTCCAATTATTATTGGTCAAGCTTGTGAATTTGATTATTCAGGAACTCAGGCATGCAAAGCGTTAAAAGATGAGGGTTATAAAGTAATATTAATCAATTCAAATCCAGCAACTATAATGACTGATCCTGGTGTTGCCGATAAAACTTATATCGAACCAATATCATTGGAAGTGCTAGAGGAAGTCATCAAAAAAGAAAGGCCTGATGCTATTTTACCTACAATGGGTGGTCAAACAGCATTAAATCTTGCAATTAATGCAGAAAAAATTGGTTTGCTTAAAAAGTATAAAATTGAACTTATTGGAGCAAACTCGAAAGCAATAGCAAATGCTGAGGACAGAAAAAAATTTAGAAAGAATATGTCTGATATCGGTATTGATTTGCCAAAATCAGAAATTCTTAACAAATTTTCAAATGCAAAAAAATGTTTAAATAAAATTGGTCTTCCTGCAATTATTAGACCTTCATTTACTTTGGGTGGATTGGGTGGAGGAATTGCTAGAACTAAAAAAGATTTTTTTAAGATTGTTAAAGAAGGAATGAACGAGTCTCCTCAAAATCAGGTTTTGGTTGAAGAATGTTTAGATGGTTGGAAAGAATTTGAGATGGAGGTCGTTAGAGATAGAAACGACAATTGTATAATTATCTGTTCAATAGAAAATGTTGATCCAATGGGAACTCATACTGGTGACTCTGTTACAATAGCACCAGCATTAACATTGACGGATAAAGAGTATCAAGTAATGAGAAATGCATCTATTGCTTGCTTAAGAAAAATAGGTGTTGAGACAGGAGGTTCAAACGTTCAATTCGCCATAAATCCAAAAAATGGAAGAATGGTAATTATTGAAATGAACCCAAGAGTTTCAAGATCATCTGCATTAGCCTCTAAAGCAACTGGCTTTCCAATAGCAAAAGTGGCCGCAAAATTAGCAGTTGGTTATACTCTTGATGAACTACAAAATGAAATAACTAAAGTAACACCAGCTTCTTTTGAACCAACAATCGATTATGTTGTAACAAAAATTCCAAGGTTTACGTTTGAAAAATTTTCTGACACAGAAGCAATTTTAGGCACATCCATGAGATCAGTTGGTGAAGCAATGGCAATTGGGAGAAACTTCAAAGAATCTTTTCAAAAAGCCCTGGTTTCACTTGAAACTGGTTTATCAGGATTAGATAATATTTTTAACTATTCAAAAAAAGAAATCCTAAAAAATTTAAAAATCAATATTCCAAACAAATTACTTCTGATTGCTGAGGCTTTTAGAAAAAAAATTTCTTTAGATGTTATATATAAATTATCAAAGGTAGATCCTTGGTTTTTAAATCAAATTAAGGAAATAGTTGATGAAGAAAAAATAATAATCTCAAAAGGACTGCCCAAAACTTTTGAGGAATTTAATAGAATAAAATCAATAGGCTTTTCTGACAAAAAGATCTCACTATTGACTGATCAAAAAGAAACAATCGTCAAATCAAGAAGAAAAGCGCTAAAAGTTATGCCTGTTTTTAAAAAAGTTGATACCTGTGCTGCAGAATTTAAATCTTTTACACCTTATATGTATTCTACGTATCAAAGAAATTTTTCTATTAAAACTGAATGCGAAGCTGAGCCAAGCAATAAAAAGAAAATAATAATTCTTGGTGGAGGACCAAATAGAATTGGCCAAGGTATAGAGTTTGATTACTGCTGTTGTCAGGCTAGCTTTTCTTTAAAAGAAGCAGGTTTTGAAACAATAATGATAAATTGTAACCCAGAAACTGTTTCTACAGATTATGACACAAGTGATAGATTATACTTTGAACCTTTAATTGAAGAGTTTGTTGAGAATATAATTTTAAAAGAAAAATCAAAAGGAAATCTAATTGGGATTATTGCTCAATTTGGAGGCCAAACTCCTATCAAATTAGCTAAATTTTTAGATGAAAATAAATTACCTATTTTAGGGACACAATATAAATCGATTGATCTTGCAGAAGATAGAGATAGATTTAGAGAGTTGCTTATAAAGCTTAAATTAAAACAAGCTGAAAGCGGAATAGCCTACAAATTTGATCAAGCTATTAATGTTGCTGAAAAAATTGGATTACCTGTAGTTGTTAGACCTTCTTATGTTTTAGGTGGAAGAGCTATGGAAATTGTTCATGACAAAAGTCAATTGAAACAATTTATAAATGAAGCCTTCAAAGCATCAGAACAAAATCCAATCTTAATTGATAAGTTTATAGATAATGCGATGGAAGTAGATGTAGATGCGATTTCAGATGGAAAAGATGTTTATGTTGCTGGAATTATGCAACACATCGAAGAAGCAGGAATACATTCTGGAGACTCTGCTTGCTGCTTGCCACCGGTATCAATAAAGGCAAATCTTTTAAGAGAACTTAAAATACAAACAAGAAAATTAGCTCTGGCTTTAAAAGTTAAAGGATTTTTAAATATTCAATTTGCAATTAAAAATGATGAAATTTTTGTCATTGAAGTTAATCCTAGAGCAAGCAGAACTGTACCCTTTGTTTCAAAAGCAAATGGTATTCCACTTGCAAAAATTGCATCAAGAATAATGTCTGGGGAAAAGTTAAGTAAATATAAATTAAAATATAAAACCAATAAAAAATTTGCTGTTAAGGAAGCAGTATTTCCATTCAATAAATTTCCAGATAGTGATTTATTACTTGGCCCTGAAATGAAGTCTACTGGTGAGGTAATGGGTTTTGATGATGATTTTGGAATGGCGGTTGCTAAAAGTCAGATAGCAGCCTCAAATTCTTTACCAACCAAAGGAATGGCATTCTTATCGGTAAAAGACTCTCATAAACAAGAAATAATAGGTATTGCTCAAAGATTGATAAAACTTGGATTTACACTTTCTGCAACTAAAGGAACTTCTGAAATTTTAAAGCAAAATGGAATGAAATGTAAAAAAATTAATAAAGTAAGCAGCGGCAGACCACATATAGTAGATGTTTTAAATTCAAAAAAAATATCATTGGTAATAAATACTGGAGGTGGAAACTCTGAGCACAGGATTAGTGATGCAAGAGCATTAAGAAGAGGAACTCTTGCAAACAAAATTCCTTATTGTACGAATATGTCTACAGCCTATTCATTTTTAGAAGCAATAAAATCATTAAAAACAACAAAGTTAAGAGTAAAATCTCTGCAAGATAATTAATTTTAATTGACCTTCCAATCTGTCTCGAATGTAACATAATTTACTTGAAGACATCTTCTTTCTTTAACTATTTCTTTTTTTTCCATACCATGCCATGTGTTAGGACCACTTGAAAAGAAATAACCATAATTATCTTTGTAAGGAACAGTTTTTGCTAATTTTAAATTTTCATCATAAAAATCTGTACCTAAATCTTCTTTTTCATTATGTTTGTTTACGAATAATAAACATGACATCAGTTTTTCTTTAATATCGCAATGTGGTTTTAACCAGAATCCTTTTCTATCACAGATAACTTCAACTCTTACATATGAATTAGAAAGATCTTTATTTATCATTTCAGAAATTTTTTTGTAAGTCGATGGATTTTGAAGTTCTTTAATAAATTCAACAAGATTAGGAAATTGATTTGAATTTTCTTTTGTAACAAAACATCTAAATTTTAATGCTTTGCCTCCGTCTGATATGCCTTCTCTAAACTTGCCTTCGCCTCCATCAATTGCTCTTGTGCCATCATAGTTTAAATTATGTTCTATTGGATTAGCTATATCAGCGTTTACAATTTCATGAACTTGGCCGTCTGTTAGTGGTTGATTTAATTCCCAATGTTCGAAAGGAGTTTTGTGATTTGACGAATTTTTTAATATTGAATTTAAAAATGCCATTATAATTGAATTTTATCTTTAATGATATTTGCTACTCTATTCGTTTCATCTAATTTTTCATAGTTCCAATTTTCTAATTTTTCTCCTAATTCTCTAACAATTTTCATTTCTTGAAATAATTTTCTAAAATTTTTAAATCTTTTATCGCTTTTTTTAGGTGGAATAGTGGCAATATAAATTGGTTTACCTGTTAATGCTGCCTCTGAAATCATAGAGCTTGAATCGCACGTAATAACAATATGTTTTGATATAGCAAGCGCACTTAAATAGGCCTTTTTATCAACACCATCTAATACTAAATGATCGTTTCCAAAATATATTTTTGCATGTTCTATAGTTCCTTTTGGCGTTCTAATAGAGGGGATGACTACTAAATTAAGATTATTTTCTTTAACTAAATAATTTACTTTTGAAAAAATTTCTTGGATATTTCTATCTGAATAATCATAATACTGGGTAGGACCACCAATTATTAAAGAAATTATATTTTTATCCCTCAATTTGCTTGAAATACTAAACAAATATTCTTTGTCTTTTTCAATTTCTTCACATGTTAAATAATGAATAGCTCCTTTTGTTTTTAATACATTATGTCCATCAAGATTATCGTGCTCAGGCACTACAACTAGATCAAAATTATCAAGTTTTATCTTTGGGTTTTGAATATGAATGTTAAATACTTTTTTCTTTGAATTTTTTTTTAAGAATAATGATGGAATAATACTTTTTCTTCCACATGAAATTATTAAATCAACATCTTCGCATTCAATTTTTTTAAAAACTGAGTTGGATATTGGAGTGAATTTTGGCGGTATAACTTTCCAGAAACCTTTTGTTTCAACTGTGTGGTGAGAATAATTTATATCTAAAGCTTTAGCCAAACCTTCTACTTGGCTAATCATCCCATGCATACCTTCTGTTAATAATATACCTTTCAATTTAGTCATTAATCATTATATAGCTTTCATATGAGTGAAAATCCAACTAAACACACAAAAGTGTTAATAATTGGGTCAGGTCCTGCTGGATATACAGCAGCAATTTATGCTGCAAGAGCAATGTTAAAACCAATATTAGTTCATGGTATGGAACCTGGTGGCCAGTTAACAACTACAACTGATGTTGAAAATTTCCCTGGATTTAAAGATGTAATACAAGGGCCGTGGCTTATGGATCAAATGAAAGGTCAGGCAGAAGTTGTTGGAACTGAAATGATACAAGATCATATTGCGTCAGTAGACTTAAAATCTAAGCCATTTAAAGCTGTTGGAGATAGTGGTCAAATTTATGAGGCAGACTCAATTATTATATCAACAGGAGCACAAGCAAGATGGTTAAATATTGATTCAGAACAAAGCTTTAGGGGTTTTGGTGTATCTGCATGTGCAACATGTGATGGATTTTTCTTTAAAGACAAAACTGTAGCAGTTGTTGGGGGTGGAAATGCTGCGGTCGAAGAAGCTATGTTTTTAACAAAATTTGCTTCAAAAGTTCAGCTTATTCACAGAAGAGATAGTTTGAGAGCGGAAAAATTACTTCAAAAGAAATTAATGGAAAATAAAAAAATTGAAATAATTTGGGACTCTGTTGTTGATGAAGTTATTGGGGATAATGATCCTAAAAATGTAACTGGATTAAAAATTAAAAATGTTAAAACAAATAAAGTAGATGAACTAAAAATTGATGGATTGTTTATAGCTATAGGACATGATCCAGCAACTTCATTATTTAAAAACCAACTAGAAATGGATAAAGAAGGATATTTAGTAACAAAGAATGATTCGACAGAAACAAATATTCCAGGTGTATTCGCCGCTGGAGATGTAAAAGATAAAATATTTAGACAAGCTGTAACAGCAGCTGGAATGGGATGTATGGCTGCTTTAGAGGCAGAAAAGTTTCTCTCCCACGATTGATTATATTCCAATAAATTTGATCTAGAATAAATATTTGAATTAAATTATAAATTAATTAGATGGAAAATATCGTAAAACAAATCCAGCTTGTAGCGTTAGTAATCATTTTGGTTAGTACAGTGATTGCTTTTGGGCAAGAGATGTATCAAATGATACTTGTGCAACGAGTTACTTTAGCAGATCTGCTTTTGCTTTTTCTATATCTTGAGGTGCTTGCAATGGTTAGAGTATTTTGGGAAAGCCAATCAATTCAAATTACTTTACCTTTATTTATAGCTATAACCGCACTCGCTAGATTTATTATTTTACAAGGAAAATCTCTAAATCCAGAGATATTGCTTTATGAAGCTGGCGCGATTGTTTTAATCGCTTTAGCAATTGTAATTTTAAGATTTAGAAATTCTTCTCTAATTGGACTAAATAAAAAAAAATAGATTTATCCTAAATCCTCACAAAACTTTTTAATTCTAGACATTGCTATTTTAAGTTTTACCATTGAAGTTGCATATGAAATTCTAAAATATCCATCTAAACCAAATGCTGAGCCTTGAACAGCAGCAACATTTTGTTTCTCTAAAAGCTTTTGAACAAAATCAGTATCTTTTTTAAGTTTAGTTCTTTTATTTAGAAGTTTTTTACAATTCGGAAATACATAAAATGCACCATTAGGTTTTAAACAACTTATACCATCAATATTATTTAAACTTTTTACAACAAAATCTCTTCTTTCTTTAAATGATTTTGCTCTTTTTTTAATAAAATCTTGTTTGCCATTCAAAGCTTCAACAGCTGCTGCTTGACTAATTGACGATGGATTCGAAGTAGACTGAGACTGAATTTTTCTAATTGCAGAAATTATTTCTTTTGGTCCAGCTGCATAACCAATTCTCCACCCAGTCATTGCATATGACTTGCTCACCCCATTCATTGTTAATGTTCGGGATTTTAATTTTGAAATTTGTGCAATAGTAAAGAATTTAAAATTATCATATTTAACATGCTCATAAATATCATCGCTCAAAATGTGAACTTTTTTGTATTTGATTAAAACCTTAGCTAATTTTTGAATTTCTGATTTGCTGTATCCAGATCCGGTTGGATTAGATGGTGAGTTAAGGATTATCCATTTCGTTCTTTTTGTAATTGCAGCTTTTAATTTTGCAGGTGTAATTTTAAATCCATCTTTTTCATCACATTTTACTATTTTTGGTTTTCCACCTGCTAAGAGAACCATATCCGGATATGAAACCCAGAATGGAGCAGGAATAATAACTTCATCTCCTTTATTTAAAGTTGCCATAAAAGTGTTATAGAGAACTTGTTTACCTCCAGTTCCAACTGTGATTTCATCTAGTTTATAATTTAGTTTATTTTCTCTTTTAAATTTTTTTAAAATTGCTTTTTTTAATGCTGGAGTTCCATCAACTGCTGTATACTTTGTATCTCCGTCTCTTATTGCTTTAATAGCTGCATTTTTAACATTGATAGGAGTATCAAAATCTGGTTCCCCTGCCCCAAGTCCAACTACATCTTTTCCTGCAGCTCTTAATTCTCTTGCCTTTTGAGTAACTGCAATAGTTGGGGATGGTTTAATTCTTTTTAAATTATTAGATATTATGCTCATTGAATTATGAAATTATTCAATTACGTTGTTTAATATATGGAGAATACATATCAAGACCTAATTACAGACATTCAGAGTAAAAACCCAAAAATCGGTGGAAAACTCGAAGGTGGAAAAAAATTCAAAATAAAGTCAGATTTTACCCCAGCTGGTGACCAGCCAGATGCAATTAAAAAGCTTGTCCAAGGAGCTAAAAAAAATGAGTTTAATCAAGTATTATTAGGAGTAACTGGATCTGGAAAAACTTTTA
Source organism: uncultured Pelagibacteraceae bacterium (assembly GCA_902540545.1). Taxonomy (GTDB): domain Bacteria; phylum Pseudomonadota; class Alphaproteobacteria; order Pelagibacterales; family Pelagibacteraceae; genus Pelagibacter. The sequence continues at coordinate 8,107 of CACBMY010000010.1, read as the reverse complement.
CAATGGCAAAAGTTATAGAAGCTACGAATAGACCAGCGTTAATATTGGCACCAAATAAAACTTTGGCAGCTCAACTTTACGGTGAGATGAAAACTTTTTTTCCAGATAACGCTGTTGAGTATTTTGTATCTTACTATGATTATTACACTCCAGAAGCTTACGTTCCAAGATCAGATACTTACATCGAAAAAGAAGCTTCTATAAACGAGCAGATTGATAGAATGAGACACTCGGCAACAAGATCTCTTCTTGAAAGAGACGATGTTTTAATAGTTGCAAGTGTTTCTTGTATTTATGGTTTGGGATCAGTTGAAGCTTACAGCAAAATGACTTTAACTCTGCAGAAAAACTACGAATATAATAGAGAACAAATAATAAAATCTCTTGTTGCTCTTCAGTACAAGAGAAATGATCAAAATTTTTTTAGAGGAACATTTAGGGCAAGGGGAGAATATTTAGAAATATTTCCATCTCATCTAGAGGATAGAGCATGGAGACTAAGTTTATTTGGTGATAAACTTGAGAAGATTGAAGAATTTGATCCTTTGACAGGAGATCAGGTTAGAGATCTTAGTCTAGTAAAAGTTTATGCTAATTCTCATTACATCACTCCTAAACCGACTGTAGAACAAGCAATTATAAAAATAAGAAAAGAATTAGAGGAGACTTTAAAAAAACACAAAGCAGAAAACAAATTATTAGAGGCGCAACGATTAGAAGAGAGAACTAAATTTGATTTAGAAATGATTGAGGCAACTGGATCTTGTGCAGGAATTGAAAATTACTCAAGATTTTTATCAGGTAGAAAACCAGGTGAGCCGCCACCTACCCTTTTTGAATATTTTCCTGATAACACATTAGTTTTTGTAGATGAGTCTCATGTTACAGTTCCTCAACTTAATGGGATGTTTAAGGGAGATAGATCTCGAAAAAGCACATTGGCTGAATATGGTTTTAGATTACCATCTTGCATGGATAACAGACCTTTAAAATTTGAAGAGTGGGATTTGATGAGAACACAAACTGTATTTGTTTCAGCAACTCCTGGACCGTGGGAGTTAGAACAAACTAAAGGCAAGTTTATTGATCAAGTCATAAGACCTACAGGATTAATAGATCCACCAGTTGAAATTAGACCAGCTAAAAATCAAGTAGATGACCTTATGCATGAATGTAAAAAAGTAGTTGAAAATAATTATAGAGTTTTGGTTACAACACTTACAAAAAAAATGGCAGAGGATTTAACTGAGTATCTGCATGAAAATGGGATAAAAGTAAGATACCTTCATTCTGATATAGATACACTTGAGAGAATAGAGATTATGAGAGATCTCAGAATGGGTGTATTTGATGTTCTAGTTGGAATAAATTTATTAAGAGAAGGTTTGGATATTCCAGAATGTGCATTAGTTGGAATACTAGATGCTGATAAGGAAGGATTTTTGCGATCAGAAACTTCACTAATTCAAACAATAGGAAGAGCCGCAAGAAACGTAGATGGAAAAGTTATTCTCTATGCCGATAAGGAAACAAAAAGTATAAAGAAAGCAATTAAAGAAACTGAGAGAAGAAGAAAGATTCAATTAGAGTACAATAAGAAAAACAAAATCAACGCTAAATCTGTAAAAAAAGAAATAAGTGATATTTTAGAAAGTGTTTACGAGAAAGATTATGTCAAAATAAGCGAAGGTTCAAATATTGGCGGCAACCTTAAAAAACATTTAAAAGGATTGGATAAAAAAATGAAAGAAGCCGCATCTAATCTAGAATTTGAGGAGGCTGCTAAAATTAGAGATGAAATGAGAAAACTTCAAAGTACAGAATTAGAAATTACTTTAAACCCTAAAATTAGACAGTACGATGTTAAAAATAAAATTTATCCTAAAGGTAGATCAACACTAGGTATGCCTGGTACAAGAGTCACAAAAAAAAGAGATAAAAAATGGAAGCACGGAAGATAATAATTACTGGAGCAGCAACTCGAATGGGAGCTGCCATAGCTAAAAAATTATCTGGACCTAATATTGAAATTGTTATCCATTATAACAAATCTAGATCTAAAGCAGAAAATCTTAAAAAAGATTTAACTAAAAGTGGTACAAAAATTTATTTAGCAAAAGCAGATTTAACTAAAGAAAAAGAAATAGATAGAATGCTTAAATTTTCAAAATCAAAATTGAAGTATTTTGATTGTTTAATTAATAATGCTTCATTATTTGAGAACGATAAACTTGAAAATTTCACAACAAAAAGTTGGGAAAGCCATTTAAAAGCAAATTTAAAAGCGCCAGCTTTATTATCAAAGGGTTTTGCTAAAAATATTAGAGGCAAAAACAATAATATTATTAATATAATTGATCAAAGAGTATTCAAGTTAACTCCATTTTTTTTTTCATATACATTAAGTAAATCTGGTCTTTACACTTTAACTAAAACTAGCGCTATGAGTCTTGCCCCAAATATTAGAGTAAATGGAATTGCTCCAGGTCCAACTATTAAAAATAAAAGACAGTCTGACAAGCACTTTAAAAAGCAATACATGGCAACACCTCTTAAAAGACAGACAAATGTTGAAGAAATCTGCAATGCTGTTGACTTTTTTATTAAAAATAGATCTATTACCGGTCAAGTTTTAGCAATTGATAGTGGCCAAAACTTAAACTGGCAAACGCCAGATATTACGAGAGGAAAAGAATGAAAAAATTAATTCTGCTAATAATTTTTGTACTTTTCACAACTATGGCTTATTCGCATTCTACAAAAAATTTAAGTCTAGATTCAAAAGTAGAATGTAAAAAAAGTAAATCAATGCTTAATTGGGTTTCTAAAAATAAATATTATAAAGGTGGAGAATTAATTAAATATCAGTCTTATACTGGATTTGATCAAAGGACTGTAATTATTGGTGGTCACAAAAAAAATCCGATTGAAATAACAGGATATCTTCAACTTCCAAAAGGAGATTCGAAAGTACCTATTGTTATATGGACACACAGCAGTGGTGGTCCAGGAAATTATATTTGGAATGACTTTACTTATCATGCACACCAAAAACTTTTAGAAGAAGGAATAGGAGTTATGTTCATAGATAATTTCTGTCCTCGGGGGGCAAAAGATACATGGAGAGATCAATCAAAAGTACCATTAATTAATGGTGCAATCGATGGAATTTTAGCTTTAAAATTACTTAAGTCTCACCCAAGGTCTAACGGAAAATTTGGAACAACTGGACATTCTAGAGGAGGAACTAATAGTCTTATTTTGGCAGATGTGAAATTTACATCTTTATTTTTAGATGGGACCGAAGGTTTTGATGCAATATTACCTGAGGCTGCCGAATGTAAATCGGCTGGTTTATTTGCAAATCCAGAACTAACAACTAACACAAAATTATTATATGTTCATGGTGGTGCTGATGATTATACTTTAGCGGAACCATGTGTAGAACATATTAAAAGAATTAAAGCTAAACCCAATCAAATAGAAATTGATATAAAAGAAGGATGGTACCATGAATTTCATATGGGCAAAAAACCATTCAAGGTAAGAGGCGCAATGACAACTGGAAACTGTCCGGATTTTTTCATTGATGATAAAGGTTATCCAACTAATCCTACTTGGGGTGAGTGGATGATAAATAAACATAAACTTTATAAATCTCTAGAAGAATTTTATGATGCAGCTCAAATTGAACCAAGAAAAACATTTAAAAAAGTTTTTAAAGTAATGAAGAAAGAAAAGTGTTTATCAAAGGGAGTTACAATAGGAGGACAAAATCAAGATGTGTATATGCCTCAATTTATAAATTTTTTTAAAGAGAATTTGTTGTAATGAAAAAAAATAATCTCAAAGTTGTAAAAATAGATAAAAATAAAAGCCTATTTAATTACGAAAAGAAGGTATTAATAAAAGAATTAGTGTTAGATTTAAAACTTGGTTATTTTGAATTTGAAAAAGAAAAAACACAAAAAGTAAAATTTAATTTAGAAGTAAATTATCAGGACAAACAGCCATCGAATGATAAAGATATTAAATCGATAGTGAATTATGCTAAAATAGTAAAATTAATAAAAAAACTAGTAAAAAACAAACATTACAATTTTCTTGAAACATTGGCAGAAGATGTTTTTGATGAGCTATTCAAAGATAAAAGAATAGATAAAATTACTCTTCAAATCGAAAAATTAGAAATAATGAAGGATTGTAGCTCAGTTGGGATCCAAATTTCTAAAAAAAGAAGCCATGATCAGCTCTGATATAGGTAAAGAAGTAATAAAAAAAGAATTGCCCTTGGTTCCTAAGCTGCCAGGTGTTTACAGGATGCTTAATTCAAAAGGGGAAATCCTTTATGTGGGCAAAGCAAAAAATCTTCCAAACAGACTTAAAAGTTATGTTTCAGAGAAAAATCATATCATTCGAACTGAGAGAATGCTCTCTCAGACAAAAAGACTCGAAATTACTACCACTTCAAATGAAAGTGAAGCTTTACTTTTAGAGGCAAATTTAATTAAAAAGTTTAAACCAAAATTTAATATTTTACTAAGAGATGACAAATCATTTCCTTTTATTTTTATAGGCGACAAAGATAAATGGCCACAAATCAAAAGGCACAGAGGAAAAAAGGGGAAAGAAGGATTTTATTTTGGACCATTTGCATCAGCTGGATCTGCAAATTGGACTATAAAAATGATCCAAAAAATATTTCATCTCAGAATTTGCGATGATACTGTTTTCAAAAATAGAGAAAGACCCTGCATACTTTATCAAATTAAAAGGTGCTCAGGACCTTGCGTTGGTTACGTAACTGAGAATGATTATAAACAAACTGTTGATGATGCAATTGAGTTTGTGTCAGGCAAATCCAGAAAAATTCAGAAAAGCTTATCTAATCAAATGGAAAAGGCTAGTGAGGATTTAGACTTTGAAAAAGCAGCAATATTAAGAGATCGAATTAAATCATTAAATATTATCCAATCTTCTCAAAGAATTAATGAAGCAAATTTAGTCGAAGCAGATGTTATCGCAGGATATAAAGAGTCTGGAAAAACCTGTATTCAGGTTTTTTTCTATAGGTCAAAACAAAATTGGGGTAATCAAGCTTTTTTTCCAAAGCATGATCCAGAGGAAAATCTAAGTGATATTATTAATTCTTTTGTTTCTCAATTTTATGAAAATAAAAGTGTGCCTTCTTCAATAATTTTATCAAATGAAATTAAAGAAAAAGAATTAATTGAAAAAACACTTACACAAAAAGAAGGTAAACAAATAACAATTACTGTTGCAAAAAAAGGGACAAAGTTAAAAGTTATTAATCAAGCAATAAATAATGCAAAAGATAGTTTGAATAGAAAACTTTACGAGAGCCAGAATAATAGAGATCTTTTTGATGCAGTATCAAAAAAATTCAATCTTGAAAGTAATATTAATTTAGTCGAGGTTTACGATAATAGCCATATTCAAGGCACAAATAGCGTGGGCGCTTTAATTACTTATGGTGATGAAGGGTTCGTTAAAAAAAGGTATAGAAAATTTAATATAAAAATTCAAAAAAATGCTCAAGATGATTATGGAATGATGAAAGAAGTTCTTAACAGAAGATTTAAAAGAGCAGTTCAAGAGAAAGATAATTATTTAACTTTCCCTGATTTAGTTTTAATTGATGGAGGGAAAGGTCAATATTCCGTTGCTAGAGAAGCGATGAATGAGCTTGGTTTACATGAAATTCCAATTGTAGCAATAGCAAAGGGTAAAATGAGAAATAGTGGAAATGAAACATTTTTTCATAATGGAAAAGAATTCAAGTTTGAGAAAAATGATCCAACATTATTCTTTTTACAAAGACTGAGAGATGAATCCCATCGATTTGCAATAAGTGCTCATAGAGCAAAAAGAAAAAAGGGCATAAGCAAATCATTATTAGATCAGATTGATGGTATTGGATCTATCAGAAAAAGGGCATTATTAAATCATTTTGGTTCAGCTAGAGCTGTGGAATCAGCTAGTTTAGATGAAATAAAATCAGTTGATGGAGTTGAGGAAAAAGTTGCAAAAAAAATATATAACTTCTTTCACGAATGAAATTTAAAATACCTAATTATTTAACAATTGGTCGAATAATAATTGTTCCAATATTTGTTTTTACATTCTACCTTCCTGGATTTTATGGAGACGTTATACCATTTGCTCTTTTTTTAATTGCCTCATTTACAGATTTTTTAGATGGCCTTTTGGCGAGGATGTTTAAAGAAGAGTCAAAGCTTGGAGAACTTTTAGATCCAATAGCTGATAAGATAATTGTTGCGACTGCATTAATTTTATTAGTTATGGATCAAACAATAAAAAATTACGAAGTTATTGCAGCTATTATAATTCTTACTAGAGAAATACTAATTTCAGGATTAAGAGAATTTCTGGCGAAAGGAAAAATAAAGCTCCCTGTTTCTAATTTAGCAAAACTTAAAACATTCTTGCAGATGTTTTCGATAGCAATACTTCTAACTGGGGAAACAGGAAATAAATTAATAAATTTTCAAGATTATAATGCTCAAACAATTGGCATTATTATTTTATGGCTATCTGCGTTTTTAACACTTTATACTGGATATGATTATCTTAGAAAAGGAATAGACCATGCAATATCTGAAGATAATAAGTATTAGGCAGCTTTTTTTTGTCTAACTAACTGGTCAAAGCTTTTTGACAATCCTAATATAACATCACAAATTTTGTATTTATTATCTGCTATACTTGCAACTGGTGTTATTTCAGCTGCGGTACCAGTTAAGAAACATCCATCAAAATTACCTAGTTCATCTGGAGAAATTTTTCTTTCATGAACTTTAATATTTTTTGATTTGGCTAATTCAATTACAGCTTGTCTTGTAATACCGTTTAAAAAAGAATCTGGTGTTGGTGAATGTAATTCATTATTTTTATCTTTAAAAAAAATGTTTGCACTTGTTCCTTCTGCAACATTGCCTTCAAAATCTAACATTAAAGATTCAGAATACCCTTGTTGTTCAGCTTCGTGTTTTGAAAGAGTACAAATCATATATAATCCAGCTGCTTTTGCATCCCAAGGAATAGTATTTGGAGCTGGTCTTCGCCATTTAGAAATATTTAATCTTATTCCTTCAGCTTTTAATTTTGGATCAAAATACGCAGGCCATTCCCACGTAGCTATTGCTACATTAATTGTATTTTTCTGTGCAGACACACCCATCATCTCGCTTCCTCTCCACGCAAATGGTCTTACATATCCATTTTGAATATTTTGAACCGCCACTATTTTTTTAGAAGCTTCATTTATTTCATCTTTTGTATAGGGAATATTAATGTCTAATCTTTTTGCAGAATAAAATAATCTATCTGTGTGCTCTTCTAGCTTAAATATTTCTCCGTCGTATACTCTTTCGCCTTCAAAAACTAAACTTGCATAATGAAGTCCATGACTGATTACATGGCATTTTGCATCTTGCCATTCAACAAGCTCATTATTGTACCAAATTTTTCCTGATCGTTTATCAAAAGGTATCATTATTTTAATTTTATAAAAAAATATATTTGTATATATAATATGTCAATATAACTTACCAATATGAAAAAACTTTTATATTTAAAAGATGATGATCTCAAACAATATATTGAAAAAATATTTCTTGGCTACAGAGAGACGGTTTCAGATGCTAGAAATGTGTTGAATAAATACTCCATAGGTGTCGCACATAACAAGGTTATTCATCTAATTTCATTATATGAGGGTATCACAATATCAGAACTTTTAAGAAAATTGAAAGTTACAAAGCAAAGTTTGAATAGAGTTTTAAAAGATTTAATAAATTTAAAAGCTATAAAATATGAAAAAGATCAAGTAGATACGAGAATAAAACATGTCTTCTTAACAGAGGAAGGAGAAAAATTATTTAACGAAATTTTCTCAGCTCAAAAGAAAAGAATTTACCAAGCATTCTCCGCATCAAAAGCAAATGAGGTTGTTAGTTTTGATAATGTTTTAAAAAAAATAATTAATGGAAAAATTTAAAGCACATATTTTAGTTGTAGATGACGATGATGGCATAAGAGAATTAGTTAAAGAATACCTTTCCCA
>CACBMY010000009.1 GCA_902540545.1 uncultured Pelagibacteraceae bacterium | reverse complement strand
AATATAAGGTTTCTTAAAATTTGTTTTTTTTGCAATCCAAAAACTCATTGGAACAAGATAATCTTTTAACATCTTGTCTTTATTTTTAAATTTATCAGAAGATGTTTCTTGTGTTTGTATAAACTTGTAGCAATCTTTTTTTACTTTATTTAAACAATCCTCAACTAAATTCATTTAATTTTATTTTTGATCAAGTGGATGGTTTAAACCATCAAAGAAAATAACATCTTTTAAATCGTCGACTTTAACTTCATCTACACAACCTAAATTAAATCCAGTCATGGCTGGAGCACTTCTTGGATTATGATGAGTATAAATTCCACATTCAATACAAAAGTAATGATTAGCAACTTTTGTATGATACTGGTAAAGCTTTAATTTATCTTCTCCCTTAGTGACTTTAAAATCTTCATTTTTTACCATTCCCATTGTCGCATTTTTTCTTTTACATATAGAACAGTTACATCTTACAATTTTTGGTAATTCATTGATTGGAACATTAATTTCTGCTTCTACACATCCACAATGACATGTTAGTTTCGGCATTAATTATTCTCCCCATTTTCCATGAAACTCATAAACAACTGCTGGCTTATCACCAACTACCCAGCCGTCATGACCTGGGTCAATTGAATATGCATCGCCTGCTTTATATGTTAATTCTGTTCCATCATCATGTTTGGCGCAAACTGCTCCTGCAACTATTACTCCAAGATGTTTTGCTTTACAGCTATCAGTGCCTACAGTTGGTTTAATATCTTGTGACCATTTCCATCCTGGCTGCAAAACTAATCTCATTACTCTTTGATCTCCCACTTTTACGATATCCATTTTGGCATTGTTGAAATTGGTATTGCTTTCATCTGGATTATCAAAACTTTTAACTTCAATTGAACTCATACCCTTCTCCTTTTATAATTAAATTAAGATTATAGACTACTAATGGTTTAAGTTATCCACAATAGCACAAAATATGGTTTTGGATGTTCACGTTTTGATTCACTTTTGATTCACTTACAGACTCAAAATACAACCTAATTGACACTATTGTATAACTCATGTACTAATAAGAACAAAACAAGAACACTTATGAAGCTAACAATACCTTATTATTTACATAAAGCAGGAGCTGGTTTTCCTTCCCCTGCAACTGACTACATAGAAGAAGATATAGATTTAAACGTACATCTAATCAAAAATGTTCCAGCAACTTTCATCATAAGAGTTCAAGGAAAATCAATGGTGGATGTTGGAATAAATGATGGTGATTTATTAGTTGTAGACAAAAGTTTAACTCCAAAAAATTTTTCAACTGTCATAGCAAATGTTCACGATGAACTCGTCGTTAAAACTTTGGTTAAAGAAAAAGATAAACAATTTTTAACGTCAGGATCTAAAGAATTTTCTGATCGAATTTTAATTAACGAAGAACAAGATATTTTTATTTGGGGAGTAGTCACCTATGTCATACATTCAGTACACTAAAAAATTAGCACTAGTTGACTGTAATTCTTTCTATGTTTCTTGTGAAAGACTATTTAATCCAAAAATAAGGAAAAAACCTGTTGTAGTTTTATCTAATAATGATGGCTGTATAGTTTCAAGATCCACTGAAGCAAAAGCTTTGGGAATTAAAATGGGTGAGCCCTACTTTAAAGCAAAAGATATTATTATAAAAAATGATGTACAAGTATTCTCATCAAATTATTCTTTGTATGGAGATTTATCTAGAAGAGTAATGAGAACTTTGAAAAGATTTAACTCCGATATTGAAGTTTACTCAATTGATGAAGCATTTATGGATTTATCAAATTTTTCTGACAATGAAGTAGAGCAAGTTGGAAGAGAAATTAGAGAAACAGTTTTAAAGTGGACTGGTATTCCAACAAGTATAGGAATAGCTAAAACTAAAACTTTAAGCAAAGTTGCAAATCATATAGCTAAGAAAAAACAATCAGGTGTTACAAGTTTAATTGGAATAGAAAATCTTGATCCTATTCTTGAAAAAATTGATATTAATGATGTTTGGGGTGTTGGGAGACAAATGACAAAGTTTTATCAAAAAAATGGAATTTATAATGCTAAACAATTAAAAAATAAATCAAACACCTGGATTAAAAAATCCTCAAATGTTCTAAGTTCAAGAACAGCAATGGAGCTTAGAGGTGTGCCTTGTATTGATTTAGAAAAAACTGTATCAAAAAGAAAAAGCTGTGTAGTATCAAGATCATTTGGAACAAGAATAGAAAGATTTCAGGAACTTGAAGAAGCTGTTGCCAGTTACTGTTTAAATGCATCAGAGAAAATAAGATCTGAAAACCTCGTTGCAAAAGCAGTTATGGTATTTGTTAGAACAAGTCCATTTCAAAAACAATTTGGTTTTTATTCAAACTCCAGAACTGTTGATTTTCCCATAGCAACTAACAATAGTATAGAGATCGTAAAAAATGCTTTATCTGTTTTAAAAGTAATCTTTAGAAAAGGACATCGTTATCAAAAAGCAGGAGTGATGCTAACCGGTTTAACAGACGCTGAAAATAATGAAAACCTATTTTCATCAGCGAAAGACGAGAGAATTAATAGATTAATGAGATCAATTGATAATACAAATTATAGATATGGTAGATCGACATTAAGTCTTGCAAGTGCTGGCGTTAGAAAGTCTTGGGGTATGAAAAGGGATTATAACTCAAAGATAGATACAGCTGATTTTTATTGTTTACCAACAATTAGAGCTTAATTAAAAAGGTCTAGGATTTTTAGGATAACCTAAGTTTCTACAAGAAGATGATTGTGGAGATGTTGAGCATAAAACAACAGCTCTGGCACCTATAACTTGGGATTTATCATTTAATTGACTTATAATTTCAGAACAACCACTCCATAAATCATCACATTTATCAGCTTTGCCAACGTTAGAGTATTTAATTTTTACGTCCGGTATCTGCAAACCTTCATTAGTTGCCTGATGCATATGATGCCTGTATGGTCCAAATTTAAATCTTACACTTGAGGCTCCAGCTAGCGTATCTCCAAAATAACTAGATCTTAATTTGCCATCTATCCATAAGTGCATGAAGCCTTTTTCAGCCCACTTAATATTTAGTAAAACGTTAACCCATTTTCCTTTTAAAGGAGAAAAGTTGGGATCTAAATTCACAACATAGTGTTCAGGATACAAATATTCAGATCCCATCTCATTTGTATGAGAAGCATAATTTGGTGAATTAAAATTCCAAGTAAATCTATTATTTACAATATTAAAAGCTCCATCATGAGTCTTCTCACCCTTTCCATAAAGTTTTTTAAAATCAAATAAAGATATAGTGTGTTTATTAGTTCTAATATCATCTGGCACAAAATAAGCTACTCTATACCATTTAGTTTTATTTTTTTTAGTAGTTTCTTTATATGGTTCCATTATTTGAAATCTTTGAGCATGACCAAGAATATCAAATCTTTTCCAATCTTTTTCATGTCCTTCATAAGAATACTTTAAATCAAACTCTATTCCTTTTTCAGCAACACCTAAACGATCTTCAAACTTTTCAAAAAATTTATAAATATTTGGATTTTTAATATTTCTTGTATTGAATACCATTTTATTATCTGATTGCGCTTTAAGAACGTAATAAGCAAAATCTTTCTTCTCTTTTTTTTTCATATTTATATGCCATTTTTCTGCATATGAAATTGAAGGGAATGAAAATGATATTATAAATATATATGCTAAAATTTTTTTCACTATTTTATTTTATCAATATTTAGAATATTTGTTAATGCATTATTTAATTCTTCTAAATTTTCCCTTCTTCCAATCATTACAACTGATAATCCAAAAGCGATTACTAGAGCCAATGGGATAGCTGTAATAACGCTAATGTGATCAGCTATTAAGATTAAATAAATAGCATAAAATAAAATTGATCGAATAATAACTGTTGATTTAAAAACAGCTATGATAGCTAAAGAATGTTTAATTAAATTTTTAAAACTCATCTTGGAAGGTCCAAAATATCTTTTACCTCTTATTGATGGAGATGAAGATCTATCTTTTTCTAATTTTGCCAAAGCTCCTGAAAAGCTGCACCAAGTAGATTTATCATTTATTAACTTTTCAACAGTTGATTTTGGAAGGCAAGTAAAATTTCCGAATTTTATTGACTGACCAGTAAATACATAAGTAATTACTTTATGTAAGTAATAACAAATCTTAAAAATAATACCTTCAGATCTCTTTACTCTTTCTCCTACAATTGGCTTTCCATCTTCATATTTAATATACTCCAAAAAACTTTTTATTTCTTCTGGTCTATCCTCACCATCAGAGTCCATTGGCAACACATAATTGAACTCCTTATTCTGAAAAATATATTTGAGGCCTGTTGCAATGCATCTTCCATGACCCTGATTATTTTTAATATTCAATATTTCAAGAGATGATATATTTTCTGTCGAATTAGTAGTTATTGATTTTTCATCAGTCGATGCATCGTTAACTAATACAAGAGAAAATACTGCATCTAAATCCTTTACAATTGAATTTATTTCTTCAATTAATCTAGAAGCTGATTTCCAGTCATTATAAACTGGTATTAATATAATAATTTTCATTTATTTAACTTGCAAGCAACCTCAGCAAAGAAGCTACAATTCCATGTCCAGACAACTCTATTATTACAACAATAAAGACGATGAAAAGTATGTTTTTATTGAATTTCATATCTAAGACCCAACACAAATCTTATCAATACACATATATTTTTCAAATGAATTCAATTTTTGCTTTGTAACAAATCCTTTCCAAATAGGCCTTGAATTAATGTGATATGATAAATTTCCGGCTGCCCATTCATCACCAAGCACATATTTAATAGGTTCATCATGTTGTTCATGCCATGCAATTTGAACTTTTATAGCTATATCTTTTCCAGGATAATCAGTCCTTTTATCAGTCTGAGATATTGAGACATAACCATACAAAATTGGAGATAATAAAAATAAAAATATAAATCCTATTAAAAAGGAATTTAGTTTCTTAATGTTTATTTGATCTTTTAAAAGGTAAATAAATAAAGTTCCAAAGAATAAGTAAAAAGGTGTCATCCACATGGTTCTAATTTTTGATCCAGTTATTAGTGCTGTCATAAAAACCAGAACAATTGGGACTAAATTAATAAATATTAAAAATAAAAGTTTTTCATCTTTTAAATTTAATTTTTTAGGAATTTTTTTTATTAACAACCAAACTAAAAATAAAAATGGCAGCAAAATACCAATTTGTTTTAGTGTGAAAATCAATGGATATTTAAGATGATTTATCATCTGCCCTTCATCCAAACCTGCACGAGCAAAACCATATTTAATAGTAATAAAATCATTATTGAATAACCAAATTATATGTGGAATTAAAATTACAAAAAATACTTCTAAAGAAACTAAATATTTAAAATCAAACTTTTTTGATTTTTTAAAAAATATTAAATATGCAAATAATAAATCTATTGCGACTAATAAATAAATAAAAAGATACTTAGATAGAATTCCAAACGCTGCTGCAGCTCCTAACAAGATACAATCATAAAGCTCAATTTTTTTACTAATATATATTTTCCAAGTGTAATAAACGGTTAAACACCAAAAAGGTAATTGACAAACATTTACATTAAATTCTGGAGTTGTGAAATTATAGAAGTATATCCCTTCAATAAGAAAAACTGATAACAAGCTAAAAGTGCCATCATTAAAAATTTCCTGTGATAATTTAAAAATAATGAAAAAAGATATCACTACAAAAATTTGACTTAAAAAATAATAAGCCCAATCTTGTGTTCCAAATATTTGAAAAAAAACTTCTGAAAAAAACGCGCTTAATGGAGGATGTTTGTTAAATCCCCAATCTAAATTACTACCCCAAGCCAAAGCTTCAATTGTATCCAAAGGTAAATTTGAGTTTGTGATAGTTGGAACAACTGTCCATAGAATTAAGTGAGTCGTTAAAAAAATATAAAAAATATTATTTATATTTCTTTTGTTTAGTGCCATTTTCATCAATCTATATGAATAAACCGTTCTTGACACTCATTTATTCATGAATATATTCACCAACTCAAAATAGCTTAGCATGGTAAGAATTTCAAAAACTTATACTCCAAAAGAAAAAGAGAAATACATGTGTGCTAAACATTTAGCATATTTTAAGATGAAATTAATGGAGTGGAAAAAAGATTTAAAGAGATCTAATAATGAGGCGATTTTTCAGGCGTCCATGGATGATAATAGTGCGTCAGCTGACATAGTTGATCAAGCAAGTTCATATACTGAAAAGAATGTGGAGATGAGAGCTATTAACAGGCAGATTAAATTAATTTCAAAAATAGATGGCGCATTGAAAAAGATTCAGGATGGAACTTATGGTTTTTGCGAAGAAACTGGTGAACCTATCGGATTAAAAAGATTAATGGCAAGACCAGTTGCTACTCTTTGCATTGCAGCTCAAGAAAAACACGAAAAAGATGAAAAAGTTTACGCTGACGATTAAGGAAAATCTATATCAGCATCTTTGTTTAATGCTTTAAAACCTTTTACTACAGCTGGACGTTCAGCAATTTCAACAAACCACCTAGATAGGTTTTCAAAATTATTTAATCCAATATCGTGTCTTTTATGTCTTGCAATCCACGACCATGTAGCAATATCAGCAATAGAGTATTTATCATTTGCTAAAAACTTACTGTGTGTCAATCTAGCCTCAAGATCTTCATAAATTTTTCTGGTGATTTTGAAGTATCTTTCTTCACCCCACTCACTTTTTCCTTGATGGTAATAATGAAACTGATGATGTTGGCCTATCATTGGACCAACAATAGCCATTTGAGCCATCAACCACTGATTTATCTCTAGCCTATCTGCTTCAGGATAGAGTTTGTTACTTTTCTCTCCTAAATACATAAGGATAACTCCAGACTCGAATATGGTCTTATTATTTTCATGATCTATAATTACAGGAATTTTATTAAATGGACTTATTTTTTTAAATTCTGGTTTAAATTGATCCCCACTTAAATTAACTTTTGTAAGCTTGTATTTGAAATCAATTTCCTCTAGCATAATGCTAATTTTCCATCCATTGGGAGTATCAGCGGTAAAGAGTTCAATCATTCTTTTACACCCAATCTATCTTTGATAGTGCTGGATGCAGTTGTAAATTCAAATCTATATTTTTCATCAGGTCTTGCATATTTAAAGCAGCCTCTTGCAGCTAAAGCTCCTTCATGAAAACCTGAAAGTATTAACTTCAATTTACCAGGATAGGTACAAATATCTCCAATTGCGAATATTCCTTTTTTATTTGTTTCAAAATTTTCTGTATTTACTGGAATTGTTTTTTTATCTAAATTTAGACCCCACTCTGCGATTGGTCCTAATTGCATTATTAATCCGAAAAAACCTAAAACATAGTCAGCTTTAATAACTTTGCTTTCGCCAGTTTCACTTTTTATTTCTACACTTTCTAATGAGCCATTTCCTTTGACATCTTTAATTGAATATTTAGTAATTAAATTGATAGTTTTATTATCACTTAATTCTTTTATTTTTTGAACACTTGCAGGCGCTCCTCTGAACTCATCTCTTCTGTGAACAAGAGTTACTTTAGATGAATTAGATAATTCTATAGCCCAATCAAGAGCACTATCTCCACCTCCAAAAATAACTACTGATTTATCTTTAAAAATAGTTTTATCTTTTATTGAATATAAAACTGATTTTCCGTCATACTTTTCAGCACTTTTAGTTGGGAATTTTCTTGGTTCAAAAGAACCTACGCCACCCGCTATGACAATATTGGGCGTTTCAAATTCTTTACCATTTAATGTTTTAACTAACCATTTGTTGTTTTCATTTTTTAATTCTTGAACTCTGTCACTTAAATGAAAGTTAAAATTAAAAGGTTTTATTTGTTCAATTAAATTATTTGTAAGTTCTTCTCCTGTACATTTCGGAACTGCAGGAATATCATAAATTGGTTTATCAGGATAAAGCTCAATACATTGTCCTCCAATTTTATCTAGGTTGTCTACAATTTCACATTTTAATCCGATAATACCCAACTGGTGTGCACAGAATAAACCTGTGGGTCCTGCTCCAATAATTACTACATCTGTTTTAATCATTAAACTTGTTTCTCCGGCATATGTACAGTCAAACCTTCTAAGTCATCTGAGACAATTAATTGACAACTTAGTCTGCTATTAGGTTTAGGTTCAAAAGCTTGATCTAACATGTCGTCTTCACCCATTTCTTTCTCAGGCAATTTTTTGAACCATTCATCATCATTAATATATACATGGCAAGTTGCGCACGACATTCCACCCCCACAATCTGCATCTATACCTGGAATATCATTTTGTATAGCGCCTTCCATTACGCTTAGACCGTTAGCAACATCCGCCTCGTGTTCCGTGCCATTAAATTCTATATATTTGATTTTTGCCATATTAAATAAGTAATTCTTATAAACTAATTTGCGACTGCGGCAAATTTTTGAAATTTAACATTTTCTGTTTTTTAGACCAAAAAAAAAGGCAGGTATGTTTCAGCATACCCGCCTTTTTTTAATATTAAAAGCTAATTATCTAGCTCTTGCTCCACCTTGTGAAACTGCTGCTGACCAGATTACTAGACCAAAAGCAATTTTGTTGATGAAGTCTGCTAAGTTGTAAATCACGTTCAATGAGTTAGCGTCTACTCCACCTACTAGGTAACCAAAAATGTAACCTAATGGGTAAATAGCCCAACCGATTGTTACGATCATTCTCATAGCACCCCATGCAGTTGCTAATGGCTTGTTTCCAGTTTTAGCTGCAATTTTTCCAGCTTCACCAGAGAATACTTCATATAAGATGTAGATCCATCCAGCCATACCGACTATGAAACCAAGCATAGCATTGATGTAACCTGCTTCTCCTAAGTATCCACCAATTAACATCACAAGCGAACCAATTAATAATCTCCAGAAGATTGCTCCTGGGATTTTCTTAACTGCTGCTAGAATTAAGTAAAACTCGATCATCTGTAATGGTACAGTGATTAACCAATCAATATATCTATATACTGTTGGAGAATCTCCAGTCATTACCCATACATCTCTCATGTACATGTAGTGAATGAATGCAACACCAGTTACAAGACCAGCTACTGTTACTGAAGTTTTCCAGCCTGCTGCAACAGTATTTCTTTCCATGAAGAAGAATACTGTAGCTGCTGCCATACCCATTGCGATTACCCAAAAGGAAATCCCAACGAAGTCGTCAGAAGCTAACATAGCAGTTGCTGCGTTTGCTGCACCAGTAAGACCAAATAGAGCCACTGCTGCTAATGCAAACATTTTAAGTTTTTTCATAAAAAACTCCCTCTCGTTAGTTTTTTTTAGTTTAAATTTAAACTACGGACAAACCATAAAGGTTTATCCAAAGTTAGGGGCTTAATATCAAATTAAATTAGTTTGTTGAAGACTTTTTGCCGCGTTATAAGTGTTGATTTTACTGGCTTTTTAAAATTAAATACAACCTGTTGCATAAATTCAATAGAAAAATGACATCAAAAAGCAAATCATAATGACAAGGAATTATAAAGAAATTTACGACAAATCTCTAAAAAATCCTGAGGAATTTTGGCAAGAAGTTTCTGAAGATGTGTTTTGGTTCAAAAAACCAACCAAAATTTTGAACAAAGATAACCCCCCTTTCTATAAATGGTTTGAAGATGGAGTAACAAATACATGCTACAACGCCTTAGACCTTCATATTGATCAAGGGAGAGGTGATAAAACTGCTTTAATCTATGACAGCCCAATAACAGGTAATAAATCAAAGTTCACTTTCAAAGAATTAAAAGAAAAAGTTTCAAAATTTGCAGGAGCTTTAGATAAACAGGGGATTAAAAAAGGAGATCGAGTAATAATTTATATGCCGATGATACCAGAGGCGGTGGTTGCTATGCTAGCATGTGGGAGAATTGGAGCAATTCACTCTGTTGTATTCGGTGGTTTTGCCTCAAATGAATTAGCTAGTAGAATTGATGATAGTAAAGCAAAAATTTTAATTACAGCTTCATGTGGATTTGAGCCAGGAAGAACAGTTGAATATAGACCGCTTGTTGATGGAGCCTTAAAATTAGCGAAGCACAAAGTTGAAAAAGTAATATTATTTCAAAGAAAAGATCACGAGGTAAAATTAAACAAACCTTCAGAAATAAGTTGGGATGAAGCCCTATCAGGAGCATCAGATAAAGATTGTGTTGAAATGGGAGCGAATGAATATGCGTATATTCTTTATACTTCAGGTACTACAGGAATACCAAAAGGAATAGTTCGGGATATCGGAGGTCACATAGTTGCTCTTAAATGGACAATGAAAAATATTTATAATATTGATCAAGACGATGTGTGGTGGTCAGCAAGTGATATTGGATGGATAGTAGGACATTCCTATATTGTCTATGCTCCTTTATTTAAAGGATGTGCAACACTTCTATTCGAAGGAAAACCTGTGGGTACACCAGATGCTGGGGTATTTTGGAGAATTATATCAGAATATAAAATTAAATCTTTATTCACAGCTCCAACTGCATTTAGAGCAATTAAAAAAGAAGATCCAGAAGGTAAGTTTTTTTCTAAGTACGACTTAAGTTCATTTGAGTCATTATTTTTAGCAGGTGAAAGAGCAGATCCAGATACAATTAAATGGGCTGAAAATTTACTTAAAGTTCCCGTTATAGATCATTGGTGGCAAACTGAAACAAGTTGGGCGATAAGTTCAAATTGTACTGGAATTGAAATGCAAGAAACTAAATATGGATCTGCCTGTAAAGCTGTTCCTGGCTATGATGTAAAAATAATTAAACCAGATCAAACAGTAGCAAAACCAAATGAGATGGGAGATATTGTAGTTAAACTTCCGCTTCCTCCAGGCACATTTCCAACTTTGTGGAATGCAGATGAAAGATATAAAGAAAATTATATGTCAAATTATAATGGCTACTATCAAACTTACGATGCAGGACATATTGATGATGATGGATATATTTGGATTATGTCTAGAACAGATGACATAATAAATGTTGCAGGTCATAGACTTTCAACTGGTGCAATAGAAGAGGTTTTGTCTGAACATCAGTCTGTTGCTGAATGTGCAGTGATAGGAATTAAAGATCAGCTAAAAGGACAGTTGCCAATTGGATTAATTGCTCTAAAAGCTGGAGTTTCCAAGGATAATGAGACTATTTCAAAAGAGTGTGTGAAAATGGTTAGAGATAAAGTAGGACCTGTTGCAGCTTTTAAAATAGCAATTGTTGTTAAAAGATTACCAAAAACTAGATCTGGAAAAGTTTTAAGAGGAACAATTAGAAAAATTGCTGATAAAGTAGAATATAAAATGCCTGCAACGATTGATGATCCTGCAATCCTTGATGAGATAAAAGAAGACTTAATAAATAGCAATATTTTAAAATAATGTTTAAGACATATCTTTTTTTAGTAGGAGCAATAATTTGCGAAGTTTGTGGAACGATGCTTCTTCCTGTTACTCAGAACTTTACAAAAGTAACACCAACAGTATTTTTAGCAATATTTTATTTATCTGCTTTTTATTTACTTACTTTTGTTGTTGATAAATTACCAATTGCGATTGTCTATGGAACATGGAGCGGACTTGGTATTTTCACTATTGCAATATTGGGTTATATATTTTTTAAACAATCCTTAAGTTGGCAAGCTATATTGGGCATGTTTCTTATTGTTATTGGAGTAACACTTGTGAATATGTATTCAAGTAAAACTATATGACTTAATCAAAAAGAATTGGTTTACCAGATGGATCTCCTAAAATTTCATCTTCTTTCATTTTTATATCACCATTAATAATTGTATAAACTGGCGAACCTTTAAATTTATAACCATCGAATGGGCTCCATCCACATTTACTGTGAATATTTTCATTTTTTATTTCTATAGTTCTATTCATATCTACTATTGTAAAGTCAGCATCATAATCTTTTTTGATAAATCCCTTATTTTTAATACCAAATACAGAAACTGGATTTTCACAAAGAAGTTTAATTAATTGATTCAGTGTAAGTTTTTTGTCATTAACATGGTTGAGCATTACTGGTAATAAAGTTTGAACACCTGGCATGCCAGATGGTGATTGAGGATATTCTTTTAATTTGTTTTCTTTTAAATGAGGTGCATGATCAGAACCAATAGTATCGTTATAGTTATTTCGAATAGCGTACCACAATCTATCATAGTGAGACTTGTCTCTTAAAGGTGGATTCATCTGTGCAAAGGTACCAAGTTTGTCGTAACAATCCGGTGCATATATTGTTAAATGCTGAGGTGTAATTTCAAAAGTTATGTTTCCTTTATTTTGAGAAAGGAAATCTACTTCTTCTTTTGTTGTAACGTGCAATATATGTGCTTTTTTATTAAGTCTTTTTGCTATCCTAACAATTCTTCTAGTAGACGACATTGCACATTCTTCGTTTCTCCATATAGGATGGGTATGAACGTTACCTTTTTCAATTAATTTTTTTCTTAAGTTAATTATTTCTTCATCTTCAGAATGAACCGCAACTATTTTTGAAGTATTCTGAAAAACTTTTTCAATATCATCTTCTTTATCAACCAATAAATTTCCAGTTGATGAACCTGCAAAAAGTTTTACTCCACAGCAACCTTCTAAACCTTTAAGCTTTGCCAAATCAGATGAATTATCTGGAGTTGCTCCAAAGTAAAATGCGTAGTTTGAATACATTCTATTTTTTGCAAGATTTAACTTATTATTAAATTCTTTCATATTCGCAGTAGGAGGATTTGTATTTGGCATCTCAAAAACACTTGTAATACCACCGGCAATAGCTGCCTTACTTCCAGTATGCAAGTCTTCTGCATTTGTTGATCCAGGCTCTCTAAAGTGAACTTGGGTATCCATGCAACCAGGTAAAACTATTAAATTGCTTGCATCAATAGTTTCTTTGCTTTGTTCGTTATTTAAATCACCAATTACTGAGATTTTACCATTCTGAATACCAATGTTAGCCTTGGTAAGTTTTCCGTCGATATAACACTCTCCATTTTTTATAATAAGATCTAACATTTTACGAAATTGTTATTATATTATTCTATAAGATCTATCAATCATGAAAAAAAATAATGTTTACATTTTAGAGGACAGAGGACTTTTGTATGTTTCAGGAGAAGACTGTAAAGAGTTTCTACAGAATATAATTACAAACAATATCAATAAAGTAGATGAAAAAAATTCATGTTACTCTGCTTTACTTACTCCACAAGGAAAATATTTATACGATTTTAATATATTAAAACATAAGTCCGGATATTTTTTAGATTGTGAAAAAAAAAATATAGATAACTTATTTAACCAATTGAATTTATACAAACTTAGATCAAAAGTGGAAATTTTAAATTTAAGTAATGAATTTGTAATCGCAGTTATTAGCAAAGAAAGATTTTTGGATATGGAAAATTCAAACTCTATTGCTGGTAATACAATAAAATTTAGAGAGGATAGTATTTTTTTAGATCCTAGAAATATAGAGCTTGGAGCAAGAATTGTAACTAATTTAGAAAAATTATATTTATCATTAAAAAAACTTGGGCTTCAAAGTGCAAATAAAAATGAATATTACAAATTGAGTCATGAAATTGGTATTCCACAAAAAAATACTGATAAACTTCAAAATAAACTTTTTGGTATTGAATGTAACTTTGATGAATTAAATGCAATAGATTTTAAAAAAGGTTGTTACGTAGGCCAAGAAAATACTGCAAGAATTAAGTTAAAAGATAAATTAAACAAACGTCTTCTACCAATCGAAATAATTGAGGGTGATCTAGAAAATGAATTGATACTGTTTGGGGAAGAAGAAATAGGAAAAATATTAATAAAAGATGATTGCCCCTTTGCAATAATCAAAATCAAAAATGAAAAATTTGATTTTGATAAAACTTTTAATTGTGGTTCTGCTAAAATAAAAGTCAAAAAACCTAATTGGCTTCAAATTACTTAATATATTTGGATAAGTCTGGTTTGAAATAATTTGGACCCTTCATCACTTTGCCTTGATCGTTATATATTGGCTTTCCATCATCTGCGAGTTTACTCATATTAGAGTTTTGAACTTCCTGAAAGCAAGCGTCTAAATCAATACCAAAAGCATGACCTGCCCCATATGTAACATACAATATATCTGTTAAGGCATCTGCTGCTTCTAAAAGGTCATTGTTATCTAACGCCTGTTTAAACTCATCTAATTCTTCTTTAATTAAATTATATCTGAGCTCATTGATTTTTTTAGAGCTAAAAGATGGTTTTGATTTAACTTCTTGACCAAATGTCTCCATAAATTTTTTTACTTTTTGAAAATTTGTCATTTTACTCCTGTAAGATTAATAAAAACTAGTATATAAATTATTTAGTTATTTGTTCAAATAAATGAAAACAAGAAAAGAGTTTGATAGCATTGGTGGTATTAATGTACCCAATGACAAATATTGGGGTGCATCTACAGAAAGATCAAGGAAATTTTTTAATATAGGTAAAATATTTGTTCCATCATCTATTGTAAAATCGATTGCAATTATAAAGAGAAGTGCTGCTATAGTTCACAAAAAAGACAAACTAATTTCACCTAAAATTTCTAAAGCAATAATTAAAGCATCTAATGAAGTTATCAAAGGTAAAATGAGACAAAATTTTCCGTTAAAAGTTTGGCAAACTGGCTCTGGAACTCAGACAAATATGAATGTAAATGAAGTTATTGCTAATAGAGCGATTGAAATTTTAAGGGGCAAAAAAGGATCAAAAAAACCGGTTCATCCTAATGATCATGTAAATAAGTCTCAATCTACAAATGATGTATTTCCTACTGCAATGCACATCTCAGTAGCAACTGAAACTATCAATAAGCTTCTTCCAAGTTTAAAATTATTAGAAAATTTACTAGCAAAAAAGAGTAAAGAATTTAAAAAAATAGTAAAAATTGGTAGAACGCATTTGCAAGATGCTACGCCTCTTTCACTTGGTCAGGAATTTTCAGGATACCATGAGCAAGTAAAAAAAAGTATAGAAAGAATAAAGTATTGTCTTAATGATATTTACTATTTAGCCCAAGGAGGAACTGCTGTTGGAACTGGAATAAATTCAAGAAAAAATTTTGATAAAAAGATTGTAAAAGAAATAAAGAAATTTTGTAAGATAAATTTTAAACCTGCGCCAAATAAATTTTCTGAACTAGCGGCTCATGATGCGATAGTAAATTTTTCAGGATCATTAAATTCATGTGCAGTTGCTTTAATGAAGATCTCTAATGATATTAGATTTTTAGGTTCAGGACCAAGAGCAGGATATGGCGAACTTATATTACCTGAAAATGAACCTGGATCTTCAATAATGCCAGGAAAAGTAAATCCTACTCAATGTGAAGCGGTCACAATGGTTTGTGCAAAAGTGATTGGAAACCACACAGGAATAACTGTTGCTGGTAGCCATGGGCATTTTGAATTAAACGTATTTAAACCTTTAATTGCATACAATATTTTACAATCAATTGATATTTTAGCTGACAGTATCAAAAATTTTTCCATATTCTGCGTAAAAGGAATTAAAGCAAATAAAAAAAGAATTAAAGAACACTTAGACAATTCACTTATGCTTGTAACAGCGTTAGCTCCAAAAATTGGTTATGACAACGCAGCAAAAATTGCAAAAAAAGCTCTAAAGAACGGTACAAAATTAAAGAAAGAAGCAATTGAATCAGGTTTAATTAAAGAAAAAGATTATGACTTATTAATTAATCCAACTACAATGATCCGACCTACTTAATCAATAACTTTTCTTATATAAGACCTTAAATTTTGTATATTTTTTACCAAAAAGATTTCTTCAGAAATTTGTTTCATTGAATTATTAGTTTTAACATTTTTAATTACGAAATCGGTTTCTCCAATATTTTTTTCTAAATCAAAATATATTTTATTTATATTTTTAACTTTTTTAGTTCCTACTTGGAATGCTTTTGCAAATTCAATATGATTCACAATATTTAAGTAATTTTTAGACACAAACCTCACTTCTCCCTGATCTTCAATGAAATTTATTGTGGTTGTAATATTTCCAATTTTGTCTAGTTCAAATTTTGCTTGTTTCAAATTTAAAATTTTCTCACTTATAGCAAATTCTAATTCTCCATTTTTTATTAATTTGTTATTTAGATTACGAAATTTAATTTTAAAAATGCCGCTAAGATTACCTAAATAATTCTTATCATAAAATACTAAATTTAATAAAAAATTATCTATTATATTTTCTACTTTTTTATTTTTTATTGTAATTCCACCATTAAAATAAAATGGGTTTAGTTGAATTTTGCTGTCTATATTAAAATTAGTAATTTTCTTATTTGGAGAAATTATTTCAATAGAATCTTTATTAAATTTTAATTCATATTTTAACTTGTCCTGTGCAAATATTATTTCAGTTAGAGCATTAAGCTTTTCATTTTCTTTAGATTTAAAGATATTTTTTATTTCAATATTTGGATTATAAAAATTTATAGTGTGAAAACTTTGTTCAGGTGTACTGTAATTTCTTTTCCACTCTGACTTAAAATTCAATCCAAAAATTTTTCCATGAATATCAAAATGTTTAATCTTAGTTTTATTATTAATCTTATATAAAATCTTGTTTACAGGAGAAATTAAAATTACTTCTTTTTTATTGTTATTTATAAATATTTTACAATCATTAAAATCAATTGGTTTATTAATTTTTTGATACAAATGTTTTCTAATTTTAATTATATCTGACAATTCTAAGTATATGTTTGTTTTTGAAATTTCAGCAGAAAGAAAGTTATAAAAAGTTCTAAGGTAGATATCTCTCAAAGAAATAAAAATTTTCAAGTTTGAGGTATTTATAAATTCATCTTTTTTTTCAGATTGCGGGAAATTAATTGAAGCTTTTTCTACTAGTAAGTGTGGTTTTGGAAATGGTTTGTATGAAATATTTCCAGATGATTTAAGATTTAGTTTAAAATTTTGATAAAAATTTTTTTCTATTTTTACAACTTTGCTTTCATAATTAAATAAAACTGGTAAAGATAAAATAGTTAATGATGAAAAAATTATAATAATTAATAACAAAATTAATGTGAAGGTTATTTTATTTTGCTTAATTTTGTTCATTAAAAAAGGCTTAAAGAATAATAAATATGTTAAGAAATGATTATTTGTCAAATTTAAATGAAAAGCAACAAGAAGCAGTAGAATACTTAGACGGACCACTTCTAATTGTGGCTGGTGCCGGGTCGGGCAAAACAAGAGTTCTAACATCAAGAATCGCTCATATAATAAGAACTCACAAGGCTTTTTCAAATCAGATACTAGCTGTAACATTCACTAATAAAGCTGCTAAAGAGATGCAAATTAGAATATCAAAACTTTTAAGAAAAGAAGCAACAGGTCTGCCATGGTTAGGTACATTTCATTCTATCAGTGCAAAAATTTTGAGAAAGCATGCCGAGGCTGTTGGATTAAAATCAAATTTTACAATTATTGATCAAGATGATCAGTCAAGACTAATAAAAAATATATGTAAAGCTGAAAATATAGATATTAAGAAAATATCACCAAAATATATTTTAGCTATTATTGATAAATGGAAAAATAAAGGTTTTTATCCAGAGGACGTGATATTAAAAAAAAGAGAAACTCTAGAAAAAAATTTCTTAAATATTTATAAAATTTATCAACAAAAATTAATTGATTTAAATTCTGCTGATTTCAGTGATCTTATTCTGCACACATTAAAAATTTTTAAAAATTACAAAGATATATTGTCACTTTACTCTAAAAAATTTAAATATATTTTGGTTGATGAATATCAAGATACTAATTTTATTCAGAGTGAATGGCTCAAGTATCTATCTTCAATTAATAAAAATTTATGTTGCGTGGGTGATGATGATCAATCAATTTATAGTTGGAGAGGTGCTGAGATAAAAAATTTTTTAGAGTTTGACAAAATTTATAAAAATACAAAAGTGATTAGACTAGAAAAAAACTATAGATCTACTCAAAATATTTTAAACGTTGCTTCTAAATTAATTGAAAATAATCAAAATAGAGTTGGTAAAACTTTATATACTAACCAAGAAAATGGTGATCTGATCACATTAGATTGTTTTAGAAATGTAAAGGATGAAGCTACTGAAATTAGTTCTACTATAGAGAGTTATAAAAAAAAAAATTCTTTAAATGATATCGCAATTTTAGTAAGGGCAATTTTTCAAACTAGAGAATTCGAGGAAAGATTTTTAAAGGTTGGAATACCTTACAGAATAATTGGTGGAATTAAATTTTATGAAAGAGCAGAAATAAAGGACTGCGTAGCTTATTTAAGGTGTATACATCAGCCAATGGATGATTTGTCTTTTGAGAGAATTATTAATGTTCCTAAAAGATCAATAGGGGATACTACAATTAAAGCCATAAATGAATTTGCAAAAAAAAATAGTTGCTCATTGGAAAATGCATCGAAAAAATTAATAGAATTTAACAAAATAAAACCCAAAACAAAAACTGGATTAAATAATTTATTAAACTTGCTTGAAAAATGGAGGTACGATTTAAATAAAAAAATAAATCATAATAAGTTATTACAGATTGTTTTAGATGAGTCTGGATATAGTGAAATGTTAAAAAATAAGAAGGATTTAGAAAATGAGAACAAACTTGAAAATATTAAAGAGCTTTTAAATGCGATGAAAGAATTTGATAATTTAGAAAGTTTCTTGGAACATGTTGCTCTGGCTACATCATTAGACCAAGATTGGGAAAGTGAAAAAGTTAATCTTATGACATTGCATGCATCAAAAGGGTTAGAGTTTAATATTGTATATCTTCCGGGATGGGAAGAAGGCTTATTTCCACATCAAAAAAGTATAGAGGAAAAAGGTGAAAACGGGCTTGAAGAAGAAAGGAGACTTGCATACGTTGGAATCACTAGAGCAAAAAAGATTGCTAAAATTTCATTCTCTATGAATCGATTTTATCAAGGTGATTGGATAGATAGTATGGCATCTAGATTCATTGATGAGCTTCCAGACGATTATATTAAAAGAAATAATAGTTTTATAGATCAAGAGGAAAATGAATTTGAATTTAACCAAGACATTGATTTCGAAAATGAGGTAAGGAGCCCAGGTTGGATTAGATATCAAAAAAAATTAAAATGATTAAAGAGTTAAAGAAATTTATTACAAATAATAATTTAGATGGATATGTTTTACCAAAGAACGATAATTATTTTACAGAATATTCGAAAATAAATAACTTAAAAAGAGTAACCAGTTTTACAGGATCGGCAGGATTTTCTTTAATTTTAAAAAAATCAAATTATCTATTTGTGGATGGAAGGTATACAATTCAAGCAAAAAAACAATCTGGAAAAAACTTTAGAATATTAGAAATTCCACATACTTGGCCAAAAGATTTAATGAATATAGGTGAAAAGAAAATTGGTTTTGACCCAAAATTATTTACTGAAAATACACTAAAAGATTACTTTAAAGATAAAGTAAATTTAATTCCAATTCAATTTAATTTTAAAAACAAAATAGAAAAAAAATTTAATAGAATATTTATCTTAGATAAAAATATTGTTGGAGAAAATTCAAACTCGAAATTGAAAAAAATTAGAAAGTATATGATCAAAAAAAAAATAAAATACATATATTGTAGTGCAAGTGAAAATGTCAATTGGCTTCTAAATATCAGAGGAAAAGATTTACCTAATAGCCCACTAGTTAATTGTAAATTATTAATTGATAAAATTGGTAAATTATACCTTTTTATTAATTTGAATAAAATTAAAAATCTAAAAAAAAAATTTTCTAAGAATATAATTTTATGCGAAGAAACTGATTTTTTTAAAACAGTAATTAATTTAAAAAACGGAACATTTTGTATTGATAAAAAAACTTGTTCTATATTTGAACAACAAATAATAACAAGTAAATTTAAAATAATTAGTGATGAAGATCCAACATATAAATTAAAAAGTATAAAAAATAAAACTGAACTTGATAATACCCTAAAAGCACATATTGAAGATGGAGTAGCATTAACAAAATTTTTATATTGGTTTAAATTTAAAAACAAAACAACAACAGAAAAAGAAATTGAAAATAAATTAGAAAAATTCAGAAAGAAATCAAAAAATTATCTTTTTCCAAGTTTTGATACTATTGCTGGTTCAGGTAAAAATGGAGCAATAATCCACTATAAGTCTAACAATCAAACAAATAGAAAAGTTAAAAATAATGATATCTTATTAATTGATTCTGGAGGTCAATATAAATGGGGTACTACAGATGTTACAAGAACTACTTGTGCAGGTAAAGTTTCAAAGATTATAAAGAATAATTTTACAAGAGTTTTAAAAGGACATATTGCTGTAGTAACGTGCAATCTTAAAAAAAACTTTAACGGATATTTGATTGATAATTTAGCTAGAAAACCACTTAAAGATGTCGATTTAGACTATTCTCATGGAACTGGGCATGGTGTGGGGTTTTTTTTAAATGTTCATGAAGGCCCACAAGCAATTTCAAAATACAATAAAGTGAAAATTAATAAAGGCATGATACTAAGTAACGAACCAGGTTATTATCAAAAAAATAAATATGGAATAAGAATAGAAAATTTAATTTATGTAGATAAGATAAAAAAAAATATATTTTTTAAGAATCTAACATATGCACCAATAGATTTGGATTTGATTAATTTTAAGTTGCTAACTGATAAAGAGAAAAAGTATTTATTTGAATATCATTTAGATGTTTATTCTAAAATATCAAAATTTCTAAATGAAAAAGAAAGAAAATGGTTAATAAACTTAATTAAGTAGTTTTTTTAAACCATCAAGAGATAATATTTCAACATCTAATAATTTTGCTTGATCTAATTTTCTCTTCGTAGGTTTATCACCAACTATTAAATAATTTAAATTCTTATTAACACTACTTACTGTAATACCAGAATTCTTTTCTACCATAGATTTTGCTTCAGCTCTGCTAATTCCATTTAACTTGCCGGTGAACATAAATGTTTTATTTTTCAATATTCCATTTTTTGATAAAGTTTGATTTTTGATATTTAATATATTTGTTAATTCAATTACAATATTTAGGTTTTGTTGGTTTTCAAAAAAACTTGTTAACGAATTAATCTGGGTTTCACCAATTCCATCTATATTTAAAAATTTATAAAATTGTTTTTTTTTTACTAATTCAATAAATTTAGAAATACTTTTAACATAATCGCAAATAATTTTGGCATTTTCACTTCCAATGTGTCTTATACCCAAAGAGAATATAAATCTATGTAATGAAACTTCCTTGGAATTTTCTATAGAGATTTTAAGGTTTGATACAGATAATTTACCCCAACCCTCTAATTTTTCGATTTTATCATAATCTAATTTAAATATATCTTGCGGCTTTCTTAAAAATTTTAAATTCCAAAAATTTTCAACAACTTTTTTGCCTAAACCATCAATATTTAATGCCTCTTTTGAAATAAAATGTTTTAATTTTTCAATACCAATTTTTTCACATCCATAACTGTCGTTTGTACATCTTCTGACAGCATCATGTTTTTTTGTAGTTTTATTATATTCTTTTAATGTTTTGGATCCACAAGATGGACATTTTTCAGGAAATATAAATGGTTTAGAATTTTTGTTTCTTCTGGAAACATCTACCTCAATTACATGAGGTATTACATCTCCAGCACGTTCTATTTTTACATTATCTCCAACTCTTATATCTTTTCTTTTAATCTCATCTTCATTGTGCAATGTAGCATTTGATACTACAACTCCTCCGATATTTACTGGCTCTACTTTTGCAACAGGAGTTAGGGCGCCAGTTCTTCCAATTTGGATATCAATTTTTAAAATTTTAGTAGTAGCACTATCTGCCGAAAACTTATGTGCAATTGCCCATCTTGGCGAATTAGAGGTAAATCCAAGTCTATTTTGCAAACCTATATCATTTACTTTATAAACTAGTCCATCAACATCATAGTCTAAATCAAACCTTTTTTTTTCAAATTTCTCATGAAACTTTATTAATTCTCCGATATCTTTTAATATAATGTTGTCAGCATTAGTTTTAAATCCCCACCTCTTTAAATCTTCTAAAAATTCTGATTGATATTTACACGAATTATTTTGAATATAACCAAATGTATATGCAATAAAATTTAGTGGAATTTTTTTTGTCTCTTTTGGATCTTTTTGTCTTAAGGTTCCAGAGGCTGCATTTCTAGGATTTGCAAAATTGCTACTTATTTTCAAAAAATCTTTTTTTTTTATAAAAACTTCACCTCTAATTTCTACTTCATTTGGAAAACCTTTTTTATCAATATTTATAGGAATATCTTTAATTGTTTTTAAATTATCCGTAATAATTTCACCAATTTTTCCATCACCTCTAGATACCCCGTATTGCAATTTTTTATTTTTATAGATTAGTGAAGCTGAAATGCCATCTATTTTTGGTTCTACACTATATTCTAAAATTGACTTTTTATTTAAATAATTAAAAATTTTTTTTTCAAAATTTTCTAAATCTTCTTTATCAAATGCGTTTGATAGAGATAACATTGGAACCTTATGTTTAAATTTTTCAAAAGATTTTGATGGTTTATAGCCTACATTGGTGCTGGGTGAATTTTTATTTTTTAAATAATTATAATTTTTTTCTAACTCGATAATTTCAAATTTAAGTATATCATATTTTGCATCTGAGATTACAGGACTGTTTTCGCTATAATATAATTTATTGTGATTATTTAATTCCTTAATTTTATTGTTATATATTTGTGTAATTTTTTTTCTATTCATTAAAAAAACTAACTACTTAAAGAGATTCTTAAACTTTTTTAAAATTGTTTCTTTTTCACTATTCTTTTCAATTTTTCTAATATTATATTCTTTATTTAAAATTTTATAACTAGCTTCATACCATTTACTCGACTGATAATTATATCCTAATAGTGATGCATATTTTTGTGCTTCATTCAGCAAGCCAATTTTGTAGTGTAATTCAACTAGCCTATATAAAGCCTCCTCAACAAATATAGTAGTTTCATAATCATTCACAACTACCTTAAATCTATTTATTGCAGGTATCCATTTTTCCCTTTGTAAATAATATCTTGCTAAATACATTTCTTTTGATGCAATAATTTCACTTATTAATTCTAATTTATATTGAGAATCATATGAATATTCTGTTTCAGGATAGTTCTGCACAATAATATTAAAATACTTTCTAGCTTGTAATATTTCATTTAGATCTTTTTTTTCATCTACGATTTGGTCATAATGGCACAATGCAAGTAAATAGTAAGCATAATCAGTTTGAGGATGATTTTTATATTTTATTAAAAATCTCTCCAGATTATTAATAGCATCTCCATAATAACCTTGAGTAAAATATCCATATGCAGCCATTAATACTGCTCTAGGAGCCCATATGGATTGAGGATACAAGAGCTCAGCTTCACCAAATTTCTTTCCAGCAAACAAAACATCTCCTCTTTCAAATTCAGCCATTGCTTGATTATATACTTCTATCATTTGAGTTTCTAAGTTCTTCTCTTTTATTACGGTAACTTTTTCCTCTTTTTTTGAACAAGAAACTATTAAAACAATTATAATAATTACCGAAAATTTAAATTTCATGTTTTTGTTTTATCAGATAAATTTGAAAATTCTAATTATTATGCAATTGACTTTAAAGCATGATAATTTGCAAAGGAATGAGGTAATTGTTTACCTTTAATCTCTATTAGTGAATAGTTTGAATCATCGCTAAAAACTTTTCTTAATAATTCATTTGTAAGCTTATGCCCTCCTTGAGAGCATTTTAAAGAACCTATAATTTTATATCCGGATAAAAATAAATCACCCATGCAATCGAGTATTTTATGATTCACAAATTCTAAATCATTTCTTAAACCCTCTGAATTTAGAATTTTATTATCTCTAATAACAATTGCATTATCCAAATTCCCACCTTTTCCAAGATCAAGTTTTTTCAATTTCTCTATATCTTCATATAAGCAAAAAGTTCTTGAATTATAGATATCTTCTAAATCTGTTTCAAATACACTAATTTTATTTTTTTGGGTATTAATTAATTTATTGTTATATTTTATTTCAAACTCAATATCTCCTGTGATATTCGATTTATCTAATGAGATAAATTTTTCCTCGTCATTTATTTTTATTTCTTTATTAATTTTAATTATTTTAATAGCCTGGTCGCTAAAATTAAGACCTACTTTTTTAATTTCTCTAACAAATATTTTAGCTGAGCCATCTAATATTGGCACTTCTTGAGAGTCTATTTCGATCATTGCATTATCCACACCAACTCCATATAATGCACCCATTAAATGTTCTATTGTCGAGACTTTGACACCATACTCATTTGATATAGTGGTACACAGCATTGTATTGGACACATTTAAATAATTTGCGTGTACAATATTATTATTTTTTAAATCTACTCGCTTAAAAATTATTCCTGAATTTGGAGATGCGGGATTAATCGTTAAATTAACTTCCTGTCCAGTATGAATTCCAATCCCTTTGAAAGATATTTTTTTTGATAGAGTTTTTTGAGTTAAAATTGACACAATATTTTTATATAAAATTCTAATGTGTTTAAATACTCAACAAATATTACGAGAAAATACGATTATCTGCTGAAGAAATTGAAGAATTTTTCAAATAAACCTTGTTTTTTGCTGTTTATGTTTGATTTTTCAAAATTATTTAAATAATAAATTAAAGCTGACTTACAAATTTCGATATCAGTTTCTTCATAAAAATTTATAGATTTAAACTTAAATTTATCTCTAAGGTAAAAAGAGTTACCATTAAAAAGTCTCGAACCACTTCCAATTAAGAATATATCTGTATTTTGTAAGTTTAAATTCTTCGAAATCTCTGTGAATTTATCAAATGATA
>CACBMY010000008.1 GCA_902540545.1 uncultured Pelagibacteraceae bacterium | reverse complement strand
TGCGGATGCTAAGAAGCTTTCAATAAAAGCAAAAGAAATAGTAAATAATAAAACAACTAATTTTTTTCCAGTTAATTGGACAAAAACATATTTTCAATGGATGGATAATATAGAACCATGGTGTATTTCAAGACAGCTTTGGTGGGGTCATCAAATACCTGCATGGTATGGACCTGATGGAGAAATATTTGTAGATGAAACAGAAGAAGGTGCAAATAAATTAGCTAAAGAACATTATAAAAAAGATGTTGAATTAATTAGAGATCCAGATGTTCTTGATACATGGTTTTCATCTGGTTTATGGCCTTTTGCAACTCTAGGATGGCCAGAAAAAAATGAATATTTAGAAAAATTTTATCCAACTTCAGTATTGGTAACAGGATTTGATATCATTTTCTTTTGGGTTGCAAGAATGATTATGTTTGGAATGGAATTTCAAAACAAAGAACCTTTTAAAAATATTTA
This sequence comes from uncultured Pelagibacteraceae bacterium, assembly GCA_902540545.1. GTDB lineage: Bacteria > Pseudomonadota > Alphaproteobacteria > Pelagibacterales > Pelagibacteraceae > Pelagibacter. The sequence continues at coordinate 29,578 of CACBMY010000008.1, read as the reverse complement.
TGTTCATGCATTAGTTAGAGATGAAAAAGGTCAAAAAATGTCAAAGTCTAAAGGCAATGTAATTGATCCATTAGAATTAATAGAAAAATATAGTGCTGATGCTTTAAGATTTACACTTTTGTCAATGGCATCTCCTGGACGAGATGTAAAATTATCAGAGGATAGAGTTAAAGGTTATAGAAATTTTTTAAATAAAATATGGAACGCTAACAATTTTCTAATTCAAAACGATTGTAAATTTGAAAATATAGAAACTCCTAATGATTTAAAACTAAATATTAATAAATGGATTTTTGTTGAATTCACTAACACTAATGAAAAGATTAAAAAATCAATAGATAGTTATCGATTTGATGAGGCTGCAAGGATTGCATATCAATTTGTATGGCATTCGTTTTGTGATTGGTATTTAGAGTTATCTAAAACTGTCTTCTATTCAGAAAATAATGAAAATATTGATGAAACAAGAAATGTAGCTAGCTTCATATTCACTCAAATTCTAGTTATTTTACACCCGTTCATACCTTTTCTAACTGAGGAAATATGGTTGAAAAATAAATTGGATAAAGATGGAAAAGATTTTCTTATGTTAAAAAACTGGTCTGAAGCTAGTTCAAGTAAAGATAAAGACACAAATGAAGTGAATGAAATAATAGAATTTGTCTCATCTATAAGGTCATTTAAAAATGAAATAGAAATAAGTCCTGGTTCATTTGTCAAAATATTATTTAGTAAAATAAATCCTGAAATTAAGAAATTTATTGAAAATAACTCTAATACATTAAAAAAAATTGGCAGAATTAATGAATTTGTAACTGAAGATATAAAAAAACCTTCAGCAAACTTGGTCATTAAAGGCGAAATATTTAAAATTTACTTTGATGAAGATGTAGATTTGTCAAAAATTAAAGAAACACTATTAAATAAAAAGAATAAAATTGAAAAAGAAATGGAAAAAATTAATACAAGGCTAAATAATAAAAGTTTTATTGAAAGAGCCCCAAATGATATTGTTGAGCAAGAAAAGTCTAACTTTATTAATTTAGAAAAAGATGTTAATAAATTAAATTATACTTTAGAAAGTCTATAATGCGGAAATTTAATAAAAAAAAACTACCAAGTAGATATACAACTGTAGGTGCTGATAGAGCTCCACAGAGATCCTTTTATTATGCAATGGATTTAACGGAAAAAGATGTAGCAAAACCTTTTGTAGGAGTTGTTTCAACTTGGAATGAGGCTGCTCCATGCAACATTAATTTAATGAAACAAGCTCAATTTGTAAAACAAGGTGTAAATTCATCAGGAGGAACACCTAGAGAATTTTGTACAATAACTGTTACTGATGGTATCGCTATGGGTCATGAAGGAATGAAATCTTCATTGATTTCAAGAGATGTAATTGCAGATTCTACTGAATTAACTGTAAGAGGTCATTGTTATGATGCTTTAGTTGGTTTAGCAGGATGCGATAAATCTTTACCAGGTCTAATGATGTCTATGGTTAGATTAAATATTCCTAGCGTATTTATTTATGGTGGATCAATACTTCCAGGTAGATTTGAAGGTAAAGATGTAACTGTTGTTGATGTTTTTGAAGGTGTTGGAAAATATACATCAAAAAAAATGACAGCTCATGCTCTTAGAAAATTAGAATTAAAAGCTTGCCCAAGTGCAGGTGCTTGTGGTGGTCAATTTACTGCAAACACGATGGCATGTGTTTCAGAAGCAATTGGATTAGCTCTACCGTATTCAGCAGGAACTCCTGCTCCTTATAAAGAAAGACATAAGTACGCAATTAATAGCGGTAAAGCGGTAATGAAACTTTTAGAAAAAAATATTAGACCAAGAGATATTGTTACAAGAAAAGCATTAGAAAATGCTGCAACAGTTGTTGCTGCAACTGGAGGATCTACTAATGCAGGCTTACATTTACCAGCCATTGCAAATGAAATTGGAATTAAATTTGATTTAATGGATGTTGCAAAAATTTTTAAAAGAACTCCTTATCTTGCTGATTTAAAACCTGGTGGAAAATATGTTGCAAAAGATATGTGGGAAGCAGGTGGAGTTCCAATGCTTTTAAAAACTCTTTACGATGGAGGATATATCCATGGAGATTGTATGACCGTTACAGGAAAGACAATGAAAGAGAATTTAAAAAATGTGAAATTTAATCCAAAACAAAAAGTGATGAGAAGTTATAAAAATCCAATTACACCAACTGGAGGGGTTGTTGGATTAAGAGGTAATTTAGCTCCAGAAGGTGGAATTGTTAAAATTGCAGGTTTGAAAAAATTACAATTTACTGGAAGAGCAAGATGTTTTGACTCTGAAGAAAAAGCTTACAAAGCTGTAAAAGAAAGAAAATACAAAGATGGTGATATAATTATAATTAGATACGAAGGTCCAAAGGGTGGTCCAGGAATGAGAGAAATGTTGCAGACAACAGCTGCAATTTATGGACAAGGAAAAGGGGAGAAAGTAGCCCTTATTACAGACGGTAGGTTCTCTGGGGCTACCAGAGGCTTCTGTATAGGTCATGTGGGTCCTGAGGCCTCTATAGGCGGTCCAATAGCCCTTTTAAAGAACGGAGACATTATTGATATAGATGCAAAGAAGGGGACTATTAACGTTAGATTAAGTAAAAAAGAGCTTAGTTTGAGAAAAAAGAAATGGAAACAAAGAAAAATGAACTTTGGAAACGGAACTCTTTGGAAATATGCTCAAACAGTAGGTCCAGCTTATTTAGGTGCGCCTACCCATCCAGGTGGTAAAAACGAGGTTAAAACTTACGCAGATATTTGATGAAAATTAGACCTGTAATACTTTGTGGTGGTGCAGGAACACGACTTTGGCCAAAACAAGAGAACACTCAAGCAAAACAATTCATTGATTTTGGTGGTTGGACTTTATTACAAAAAGCTTTTGAAAGAATAAATAATAATTCTTACGATTTTCCAATAATAAGTACAAATCTCAAATACTTAAAAGATGTTAAGAAAACATTAAAAAAATCTAAAATTAAAAAAATATAAAATAATATTAGAACCAGCTAAAAAATTTGAAACATAATATTACTCTAATAAAGAATATTTCTATTTTTCATTCATTAGGTCTTCCTATAATGTTGGGCTTGTCTAAAAAAAGATTTATTAAGGACATTTCAAAAAAAAATGATACTAAAAATAGGATTGGTGGAACGATATCTTCCTGCATTCAAGCATATCTTCAAGGAGTTCAAATTCTTAGGGTTCACGATGTACAAGAAATTAATCAGTCATTTAAAGTCTTTAGAGAGTTACAAAAATAAAAATGATTAAAAAATATTTTGGTACAGATGGAATTAGAGGAAAAGTTAATGGATCTAAAATAAATGGACAAATGTTTTTTAAATTTGGCTTAGCTGCTGGAACATATTTTAAAAATTTAAAAAAAAATAAACAAACAGCAATTATTGCAAAAGACACTAGATTATCAGGTTATACTCTTGAACCAGCGTTAGTCTCTGGATTGGCATCAGCAGGAATGCATATCTATACCTTGGGACCGCTACCAACAAATGGTTTAGCAATGCTTACAAAAAAAATGAGAGCAAATATGGGTATAATGATTACCGCATCACATAATCCTTATCACGATAATGGATTAAAACTATTTGGACCTGATGGACTTAAACTTTCGGACAAAATCGAAAAAAAAATTGAAAAGTTAATTGATTCAAAGATAACTGAAAATCTTTCAAAACCAATTGAGTTAGGCAGAGTCAAAAGATTAGAAGATGCTAACGAAAGTTATATAAAAATATTAAAACAAAATTTCCCTTCTTCTTTTAGTTTAAAAGGGATTAAAATTGCTTTAGATTGTGCTAACGGAGCTGGTTATAAAGCTGGTCCACAATTATTTAAATCACTAGGTGCCAAAGTATATAGTACAGGTACTTCTCCAAATGGATTAAATATAAATCTTAAATCTGGATCTACTTATCCAAGTAAAATTTGTCAAATGACAAAAATAAATAAAGCTCATATAGGCATTTCATTAGATGGAGATGCAGACAGAATAATTGTTTGTGATGAAAAAGGAAAAATTATTGATGGAGATAAAATCCTTGCAATGTTGGGTGAGAGATGGAAAAGAAAAAAGATTTTAAAGGGAGGTGTAGTTGGCACATTAATGTCAAATTATGGCTTAGAAAATTTTTTTAAAAATAATGGTATTAAATTTGTAAGATCAGATGTGGGAGATAGATACGTAAAAGAAAAAATGAAAAAAAACAAATTTAATTTAGGTGGAGAACAATCTGGTCATATAATTCTTGGAAAATTTGCTACCACAGGAGATGGATTACTGGTTGCTTTAGAAATCCTTTTTTCATTAAGAAAAATAAAGAAAGCAAGTCAACTTTTTAATAAATTCAAACCCACCCCTCAAATATTGGAAAATGTAGAAGTTAAAGACAAATCAATTATTAATACCCCAAGATGTAAAAAAGCAATTAATGAAGCAAATAAAATAATTAAAAATAAAGGTAGAATATTAGTTAGAAAATCTGGCACCGAACAAAAAATAAGAATTATGAGCGAGTCAGACGACTCAAGTTTAAATAAATTGTGTGTTAATATAATTAAAAAATCTATTCAGTAAATTGAAAATCAAATCTAAAATATTAATTATTGCAGGATCAGACTCATCTGGAGGAGCAGGCATTCAAGCAGATATTAAATCAGTAACTTCTCTTGGTTCTTATGCTATGACAGCAATAACAGCGGTTACAGCTCAGAATACTACAGGCGTTAAGTCTATAATTCCAATACATAGTAAAGAAATTTCTAATCAAATCGAATTTACGTCAAAAGATATTAAACCAGATTCAGTTAAGATAGGAATGTTGCATTCTACTAAAGTTATAAATTCAGTATTAAAATCAATAAAAAAATCAAAATTAAATAAAATAATATTAGATCCTGTTATGATAGCCAAAGGTGGAGCTAAACTTATTGATAATAAAGCTATTTTAGTTTTAAAAAAAAAATTAATTAAAAAAGTTGATTTAATAACGCCAAACCTTCCTGAGGCAGAAATACTAACTAGGATGAAGATTAAATCTATTTTGGATATGAAAAATGCTGCTCAAATATTATTAGATTTAGGAGCAAAGAATGTTTTAATCAAAGGTGGTCATTTAAGTTCTAAAACTTTGAAAGATATTTTTGTAAATAAAAAAGAAACAGTAATATTTACAAATAAAAAAATTAAAACAAAAAATACTCATGGAACTGGATGCACCTTATCAAGTGCAATTGCAACATATTATGGATGTGGAAAAACTCTAAAGAAATCTTGTGAATTAGGTATTAGATATGTAAACAATGCCATTAGTACAAGACCAAACTTTGGCAAAGGAAATGGACCAATTAACCATTTAAATAGTTTTAATATAGAAAAGAAATTTAGATGAATAATGTAGTCGTAGTTGGATCGCAATGGGGAGACGAGGGGAAAGGGAAAATAGTTGATTGGTTATCAAGCGAAGCTGACGTTGTTATAAGATTCCAAGGAGGACATAATGCTGGTCATACCCTGGTCATAGAAGGTGTTACTTATAAATTAAGATTATTGCCCTCTGGGATTGTAAGAAAAAATAAAATTTCTATTATTGGAAATGGAGTAGTTGTTGATCCTTGGGCGCTTCTAGATGAAATCGAAGAAGCTAAATCTAACGGTGTAGAAATTAATGAAAACAGTCTCATATTATCAGAAGCTGCTACATTAATTTTACCATTTCATAGAGAGATGGATGAAATAAGGGAAGACTCTGCTGGTAAATCAAAAATTGGAACTACAAGAAGAGGAATTGGTCCAGCTTATGAAGACAAAGTAGGAAGAAGATCTATAAGAGTAATGGATCTTGCATCAAAACAAAATCTTGAAAATAGATTAACATTAGTGCTTGAACATCATAATGCCATTCGAAAAGGATTAGGTAAACCAATATATGAAAAAGATAAACTGGTTGAGGACTTATTAAAAATAGCTCCAAATATTTTAAAATATTCAGCACCTGTTTGGAGAAAGATAGATCAATTTAAATCGGAAAATAAAAAAATATTATTTGAGGGAGCCCAAGGAATATTACTTGATGTAGACCACGGAACATATCCATATGTAACTTCATCAAATACAGTTGCAGCTTCAGCAGCAACAGGATCTGGATGTGGTCCAAATTCAATAAACTATGTATTAGGAATTACAAAAGCATACACAACAAGGGTAGGCGAAGGACCTTTTCCAACAGAACTTACAGATGATATTGGTAACCATTTAGGTGAAAAGGGACATGAGTTTGGAACTGTTACAAGTAGAAAAAGGAGATGTGGATGGTTTGATGGAGTTTTAGTGAGACAAACAATAAAGATTTCAGGCATTGATGGTATAGCATTAACAAAATTAGATGTATTAGATGAACTTGACGAAATAAATTTTTGTATAGCTTATGAGTTAAACGGAAAAAAAATAGATTATTTTCCTGCAGCCGTTGAGGATCAATTAAATGTTAGACCAGTTTATAAAAAACTTGAAGGTTGGAAATCCAAAACTCAAGGTATAAAAAAATTTGATGATTTACCTAATAATGCAAAAATTTATGTTAAAGCTATTGAAGAGTTCATTGAAACAAAAATATCCAGTATTTCAACAAGCCCAGAAAGAAAAGATACTATTCTTTTAATAGATCCGTTTAACCATTAAAAAAATAGCTGTGTTAATTTGCAGGTAATAGATTTTTTGATTTAGCAGAGTTAAGCATATGTTTTTGAAGTTTTTCAAATGCTTTATTTTCAATTTGTCTTATTCTTTCTCTACTTATTTTGAATTTTTTACTTAAATCTTCTAAAGTTATCGGATCATCTGTTAATCTTCTTGAGTAAAGGATTTCTTTTTCTCTTTCATTTAAAATTTTAATAGAATCTTGAAGGAGGTCTTTTCTTTGCTCCATTTCTTCATTTTGGGCAAATTTAAGTTCTTGATCCATATCATTGTCCACAACCCAATCTTGCCATTCATCCCCGTCTTCTCCAATTGGTGCATTTAAAGATTGCTCTTTTCCAGAAAGCCTTCTATTCATTGACACAACTTCTTGCTCACTAACATCTAATCTGTTTGCTATATCTTTTACGTGTTCATCACGTAAGTCACCCTCAGTTCTAGGTGCAATTTGGTTTTTTAACTTCTTTAAGTTGAAAAAAAGCTTCTTCTGAGCTGTTGTAGTTCCAATTTTTACTAAGCTCCAAGATCTTAGAATATATTCTTGAATAGAAGCTTTAATCCACCACATTGCATAAGTTGCAAGTCTAAAACCTTTTTCTGGTTCAAATTTTTTAACAGCTTGCATTAAACCTACGTTACCTTCTGAAATCATTTCATTAAGAGGTAAACCATAACCTTTGTAACCCATTGCTATTTTAGCAACTAGTCTTAGATGACTTGTAACAAGTTTTTCAGCTGATTTAACATTTCCTGTAGTTTGCCAGTTTTTAGCAAGCATGTATTCTTCTTCTGCATCTAACATAGGAAATTTTTTTATCTGAGCTAGATATACAGCTAAACCACCCTCATTTGAAAGAGTAGGCAAATTGTATGTATTATTACTCATAGGAAGTATTTATGTAATAGAGAATTATTTTTTTACAATCTTTTTATTTACTTAATTTTCTTAGTTTTTTTAAGATATCATTTAACTCGTCAGGGATATTTGATGAAAATTCTAATCTTTCCTCTGTCCTAGGATGGTCAAAACCTAGCTGTCTTGCATGCAAAAATTGTCTATCTAGATTTAAAATTTTATTATTAAGATCTTCATTAATGTTTTTAAACTTTTTAAATTTCTTTTTATATTTTTTATCTCCAAGAATATTATTACCTTTGTATGACATATGAACTCTTATTTGATGAGTTCTTCCAGTTTCTAATTTACATTGTATAAAACTAAATGTTGGAACATTATCATTCTCAAAAAGCTCTAAAGTTTCGTAATGTGTAATTGCTTTTTTGCCTTTGCTAGATGACACTTCCATCATCTGTCTGTTTTTTGAACTTCTAGTTATGAATGTTTCAATTGTTCCTTTTTGAGGTCTTAATTTTCCCCATATTAAAGTTTGATATACTCTTGTTATAGTGTGTTCAGAAAATTGAATTGATAATTTTTCATGAGTTGAATTATTTTTTGCAATTACAATTAATCCTGATGTATCTTTATCAATCCTGTGAACTATACCAGGTCTAAGCTCATCTCCTATGTTAGATAAATTTTTACTATCATAATTCATTAATGCGTTAACTATTGTATTATCATAATTACCAGCACCAGGATGCATCGAAATTCCAGAAGGCTTATCAATTACGATTAAGTCTTCATCTTCATAAATTATATTTAATTTAAACTTATAAGGTTTTAAGCTTTGTTTCTTAGGTTCAACAATTTCAAGTTCAATTTTGTCATTTAATTTAGTTTTAATCGAAGGGTCTTGGACAATTCTCTCATTAATTTTTAATTTACTATCTAGTATTAAATTTTTTACTCTAGTTCTGCTTAAGCTTTTGTCATGATTTGCTAATATCATGTCTACTCTCTTGTTATTATCGTCTTCTTTAACAATAAAATTGATGATATTTTTCATAAATTATTATATTAAATAATCAAGCGTTCGTAGCTCAACTGGATAGAGCGCCAGATTTCGGCTCTGGAGGTTCAGGGTTCGACTCCTTGCGGGCGCACCACTATTCACCCATATTAATAAGCGTCCCTTTATTTTTTGCGACATTGAATGAATAATAGAATAATACAATCGATAATACAAAGTAAACCCCATTCCACAAGAATGCATTATAGATGTTTTGAATATCTACCGTTTGATTAATCAAAATATTTCTTGCTTCTTCGAAAATGTATACCAATGGTAATAAGTAAGCTATTTTCTGAAAAACATCTGGCAATATTTCAATTGGATAATAAATGCATCCAAATGGAGCTAATAAAAACATTGTAGACCATGCTATATTTTCAAAAGAGGGCCCATATCTCAAAAGACCAGCTGACACAAGGATGCCAAGTGTTATTCCAAATAAATATAGGCTTAAAAATAAAAAGAATAGAAATATTCCTAAATCTAAAATAGAAATACCGAACAAAGGAGAGGTTAAAAGCACTGCTGGTATCAAGCCTATAAGAGCTCTAATTAAAGCAGTAGCAACAAGCGAAGTTAGTATTTCGCCAATTTTCATTGGTGCAATAAATAAATTTGTAAAGTTTCTACTCCAAATTTCTTCAAGAAAGAGCATATTAAATCCTATGCTGGTCCTAAAAAGAAAATCATAAAGGATTGCACAAGTTAATATAACTCCAACTGCATTATTATAATATGTTGTATGCGTAGCAAAAAAATTTGAGATAAACCCCCACAAAGTAATTTGAATAGTTGGCCAATAAACCAGATCCAAAACCCTTGGGAAAGATCTGGTAATTAAATAGAAATGTCTTAAAAAAAGACCATACATTCTAGTTAAGCTCATTTTTACTCCTAGATAATTTTAAAAAAACTTCTTCAAGGTTTTTTCTGCCATGTTTATTGATTAATTCTTCAGGATTTCCTTTGTCGATTATAATTCCGTCTTTCATCATCAGAATTGATTTGCAAAGCCTAGTTACTTCATTCATATTATGTGAAGCAAGAAGTATGGATATTTTTTTTTCTTTTTTATAATCTTCCAAAAAAGATCTAACAAAATCACCTACTTCTGGATCCAAAGATGCAGTTGGTTCATCTAACAGTAATACTTTCGGCTCGTTGATTAATGCTTTTGCCAAACTAACTCTATTTTTTTGTCCAGATGATAATTCACCTGTAATGCTATTAAGTAATCCTCTCAATCTTAATTTTTCTGATAAAAATTCAATCCTCTCATTAATATTATTTATTTTATATAATTTTCCATAAACGGTTAGATTTTGTTTAACCGTAAGTTTTTTTGGTAATTCAATATATGGAGATATGAAGTTAATCTGTTCTAAGATTTCAATTCTATTTCCCTCCAATTTTTGACCATTTATCAAAATTTCTCCACTAGTTGGTTTTAAAAGTCCTAATAGCATGCCTATCGTTGTTGTTTTGCCCGAACCATTTGGACCTAATAGGCCTAAAATTTCGTCTTCTTTTATATTAAAGCTTATACCTTTGACAGCTTCATTCTTTCCATAATTTTTTTTTATATTTTTAACTTCCACTAAATTCTTCATTTTTTTGATGCTCTAAGAAGTCTATCGTTAATTACTAATCCAAAGTTTTTGTTTGGTATTTTTTTGTACAGCTATTTCTTTGTAGCCTAACTTCTTAATTTTTCTTAGTGTTTTATATAAATTTTTAGCACTCTCCATTAGATTATTTGTCTTACTTAAGTAAAAATAATTCTTATTATTTTCTTTTTTCTTCTTAATTAGAATAAAAGCCTCATCTTTTTTTATTTTAACTGCGTTTAATCTAATGGGTATACCTGGTGAATAATGAATTCTTCTTCTCCCTGGAGAATTTATATTACTTTTAGCATGCAAATTAGTTTTTAAATTTGTTTTTAATTTTTTATTTAATATAGAAATGTCTAAACCACCTAGTCTTAAAATTTGAGGTTTTTTTACTAAACTTATTATTGTAGATTCAACGCCAACTTTTGATCTTCCACCTTCAAGAATAAATTTAATTTTTTCTCCAAATTCATCATATACATCATCTTTTGTCACAGGACTTATGCCTTCCGAGATATTTGCGCTTGGCGCTGCTAAAGGATATTTCAAAGATTTTAATAATATTCTGGCAATTCGGTGACTTGGAAATCTTACACCTAATGTTTTTTTATTATTAGTAACATTTTTTGAAATTTTGCTTTCGTTTTTTAGTTTTAATATAAATGTAATTGGCCCAGGGCATAATGAATTATAAAGTTTATAAAACAATTTATTAGTTTCACAATCTTTTTCCAAATCTTTAATACTATAATAATGAACTATTAAGGGGTTATCAGCAGGCCTTCCTTTTAATTTAAATATTCTTTTGGTAGCTTCATTAGAATAGGCATTAGCAGCTAATCCATAGACAGTTTCTGTAGGCATTCCAATACATTCACTATTATTTAAATATTTTACTGCTTTTTTAATATTTGAATCATTAATTTTCATATAATATTACAAATTATTATATGAATGAAAAAATTTTGCCAGATGATATTGAATCAAAATCTTTGAGTGAACTCACAGATATAGCAGATCGTTTAATTCAAGAATTAGAAAATAAAAAAAATTTGGAAGAATCTATCGATGATTATCAATATTTAATAAAGTTAAATAATTTAATAGAGAAAAAATTTCAAAAAAACTCAAAAAATATAACTGAAAGTACCAAGCTAAAAATCGAAGAATTAACCAAAAAAAAATGAAAAAAAAATTAGTTAAAACTATTAACGAAGTAAATAAATTTTTAAAAAATTACCTAGCAAAACAAAAAAAAACAGATTTAATTATACCTATCAAGTATGGTTTATTTCCTGGAGGAAAAAAAATAAGATCTAAGCTTATTTTTGATGTTGGAAAAATTTTTAATGTAGAAAAAAAATATCTTTTATACTTAAGTTCAGCAGTTGAATGTATACACGCTTATTCACTAATACATGATGATTTACCTTGTATGGATGATGATGATATTAGAAGGGGCAAACTAACTGCTCATAAAAAATTTGGAGAATCAACAGCTGTCTTAGCTGGAAACTCCCTTTTGACACTAGCTTTTGAAATTTTATCTGATCCAAAGTTTAATATAAATAACAATAAAAAAATAACCTTAATAAATTTAATATCTCAATCATCAGGACACCAAGGAATAGCTGGAGGTCAATTTTTGGATTTGAATTATGAAAGAAAAAAGGTTTCTAAACAAAAAGTTATAGATATGGAGATCAAAAAGACTGGAAAATTATTTTCATTCAGCTGTTTGTCTCCAGTTATTTTGACAAATAAAAAGGATCAAATAAAAAAATTCTCACTTATTGGCGAAAAAATTGGTTTACTTTTTCAAATTGCAGATGATTTAATTGATTATAGGAGTACATCAAAAACTGCAGGAAAAAAAACAAATAAAGATTCTAAAAGGGGAAAAGCTACATTAATAAGTTTACTAGGATATAAAAATGCTATTAAATATGCATCAAAATTAAAAAAAGAAATATTTAATTGTTTAGTTAGCTATGGAAATAACGCTAGTGACTTAAAAGAGACAATTGAATTTATATTAAGTAGAAATAAATAAATGCAGAATTATAAATATTTAAATAATATTAATTTTCCATCAGATATAAAAAAACTGAATAATGAAGAACTAAAAGTTCTATCAAATGAAGTAAGAAGCGAAATGATTGATGCCGTTTCAAAAACAGGCGGTCATCTAGGTGCAGGTTTAGGTGTTGTGGAATTAACAGTTGCACTTCATCATGTTTTCGATACCCCTAAGGATAAATTGATATGGGATGTTGGTCATCAATCATACCCTCATAAAATTTTAACAGGAAGAAAAGATAAAATACGAACTTTACGACAAGGAAGTGGATTATCTGGTTTTACAAAGCGATCGGAAAGTGAATTTGACCCTTTTGGTGCAGCTCATAGTTCAACTTCTATTTCTGCAGGGCTAGGTATTGCAACAGCAAATAAATTATCAAATAAATCAGATCAGGTTATAGCAGTCATTGGTGACGGTGCTATGAGTGCAGGAATGGCATATGAAGCTATGAATAATGCCGGAGACTCAAAAACAAAAATGATCGTAATTTTGAATGACAATGATATGTCAATTGCAAAACCAGTTGGTGCAATGAAATCTTATCTTGCTAAAATTTTTTCAGGTAAGATTTATTTTAGTTTCAGAGAAACAGTTAAAATGATTATTTCATCCTTTTCAAAAAGATTTAGCAAAAAGGCTGGAAAGGCTGAAGATTTTTTGAGATCGGCTGTCACAGGTGGTACATTATTTAATTCATTAGGTTTTTATTATGTTGGTCCAATTGATGGTCATGATTTAGATGTTCTATTGCCAATTTTAAAAAACGCAAAAGAAAGTAATCATAATGGTCCAATACTAATTCATATAAAAACTCAAAAAGGCAAAGGATATAGTTTTGCTGAAAAATCTGATGATAAATATCATGGAGTTACAAAATTTGATGTTCAAACTGGAGTTCAACAAAAATCAACAACCAAAGCTCCAGCTTTTACAAAGGTATTTGCAAATACATTAATAGAGCATGCAAAGAAAGACAGTAAAATTGTAGGTATAACTGCTGCTATGCCGTCTGGGACAGGAATGGACGCATTTAGTAAAGTTTTCCCGGATAGAACTTTTGATGTTGGAATTGCTGAACAACATGCTGTTACTTTTGCTGCAGGTTTAGCGACAGAAGGTTATAAGCCTTATGCAGCAATATATTCAACATTTTTACAAAGAGCTTATGATCAGGTGGTTCATGACGTTGCAATTCAAAGTTTACCAGTAAGATTTGCAATTGATAGAGCTGGTTTAGTTGGTGCCGATGGTGCCACTCATGCAGGTGCTTTTGATATTACATATTTATCAACTTTACCTAATTTTATTGTTATGGCAGCTAGTGATGAAGCAGAATTGGTAAGAATGGTTAATACCTCAGTAGACATTAATAATAAACCTTGTGCATTTAGATATCCAAGGGGGAATGGAGTAGGTTTAGAATTACCCGACATCAACGAAAAAATAGATATTGGGAAAGGAAGAGTTATAAGAGAAGGAAAGAAAGTTGCCTTAGTAAGTTTTGGAAACAGATTAAAAGAATGTTTATTTGCTGAAGAAAGTTTAAAAAAAATGGGAATTAATCCAACAATTATTGATGCTAGATTTGCAAAACCTCTGGACGAAAATCTCATGTGGCAAGTTGCAACAAATCACGAAGTATTAATTACATTGGAAGAGGGTTCTATCGGAGGCTTTGGAGCACATGTAAATTATTTATTAAATGAAAAGAATTTATTAGATAATAATTTAAAATTTAGATCAATGATTTTGCCTGATAAATTTTTAGACCAAGACAAACCTGAAGAAATGTATAAAGAAGCTGGTTTGGATGCAAAATCTATTGAAGCGAAGGTTTTAGAAACTTTAAATTCTAAAGTTGTGGTTAAAAAAACCAATTAATTCCCACATTGAGCTTTATTCATTAAGTAGTGATCAAGAATTACGCAATGCATCATTGCTTCACCTATAGGCACTGCTCTAATACCTACACAAGGATCATGTCTACCTGTGACAGAAATTGAAGTATTTTTTCCAAATTTATTAATTGTTTTTCTTTGAGAAAGAATTGATGAAGTTGGTTTTACTGCAAATGAAACTATTATTTCTTGACCACTAGAAATTCCTCCAAGAATTCCCCCAGCATTATTTGATTTAAATTTTGTTTTCTTTCCTGTTTGAGACATTTCATCAGAATTCTGTTCACCAGAAAGTTGAGCAGAGCTCATACCAGATCCAATATTAACTCCTTTTACAGCATTAATACTCATCATAGCTGATGCCAAATCCATATCTAATTTAGAATAAATTGGAGCTCCTAATCCAACAGGTACACCTCTTGCTCTTACTTCAATAATAGCCCCACATGACGAGCCAGCTTTTCTTATCCCAAGTAAATATTTTTCCCATAATTTTAAAACTGTTTTATCAGGACAGAATAGGGGGTTTTTTGCTATGAATTTGTCATTCCATTTTTCTGTGTCACATCCTAGTATTCCTAATTGCGTTACTGCTCCAATTACACTGTATTTTTTCCCAATAATATTTTGCAAAACTTGTTTTGCTATTGCCCCTGCTGCTACTCTTGAGGCAGTCTCTCTTGCTGATTGTCTGCCTCCACCTCTATAATCTCTAATTCCATATTTTTTAAAATATGTATAATCAGCATGACCAGGTCTAAATTTATCTTTAATATTTTTATAATCCTTAGAACGCATATCTTTATTGAAGATAATCATTGAGATGGGCGTACCAGTTGTTTTGCCCTGAAATGTTCCTGATAAAATTTCCACTTTATCATCCTCTTTTCTTTGAGTTGTGAATTTAGACTGACCAGGCTTTCTTTTATTTAATTCAAACTGAATATCTTTGATATTAAGCTTGATATTTGGAGGACATCCATCAACAACACACCCTATTGCTGGACCATGAGACTCACCCCATGTAGTAAATCGAAAAAATTTTCCAAATGTATTATAAGACATTATAATATTATATAAATTATTTTGGTTAAATTATGAACGAAAAAAATTCTTTAGGGTTAGACAAATGCTTTCTAGAACTTGATAATCCAATATTATTATTCACTGAATGGTATAACGAGGCAAAGAAAACCGAAATTAATGATCCAAATGCATTAGCTTTAGGCACTATTGATGAGAAAGGTTATCCAAATGTAAGAATGGTATTACTCAAAGACTATGGGGAAGATGGATTTGTTTTTTATACTAATTTTAATAGTAATAAAGGAATCTCTATAAAGCGTAATCCAAATATTTCTATGTGCTTTCATTGGAAAAGTTTATTTAGACAAATCCGTATAGTTGGCACCGCTGAAAAAGTTTCAGATGATGAAGCTGATAATTACTATAATTCTAGAAGTTATGGAAGTAGAATTGGCGCTTGGGCTTCAAATCAAAGCTCAATTTTAAAAGATAGAGAAGAACTAAAACAATCAATAAAAAAATTTAAAGATCTCTATAAAGATGAAAAAAATGTTCCAAGACCTGATCATTGGTCAGGATGGAGGCTAAAACATCATGAAATTGAATTTTGGTTAGATGGTGAAAATAGAATTCATGAAAGATTGAAATATATTAAAGACAATAGTGCTTGGAAAAAAGTTCTTCTGTCACCTTAAAATTTTCTATTAATACTAAAAGAAGTTAAATTTTTAAGTATGTTTTTTTCTTCACAATCTTGAAATATACTTAATGAATTTGATGCTAAGCTTATATAGTGTTCAGCTTTTTTGTAACACTCATTAATTATATTATATTTTTTTACCAATTTAAGTACATATTCAAATTGTTCTTTAGATCTGATATTTTGTTCAAACATTTTTTTTAAAACAAATTTTTCATCTGAAGATAATTTTTGATTTAACAAAATAATTGGCAGTGTTACTTTGCCCTCAAAGAAATCTTTTCCTATCTCTTTACCAAACATTTTTAATTCTGAGTTATAGTCAAGTGTGTCGTCTGCAATCTGAAATGTTAATCCAAGGTTCTTTCCGTAGAACTCTAATGCATCTTTAAATTTGTTTTCTTTATTAGTAATTATTGATCCAACCTTTGAAGATGCTGAAAATAAAGCTGCAGTTTTAGAGGAAATTATATTCAAATACGTTTCTTCCAACATTTCATAGTCACCCTTATGTTGTAACTGCAAAACTTCTCCTTGAGCAATCGTTGACGATGTAGACGATAGAAGTTTTAATACCTCGATACTTCCATCCTCAACCATCATTTCAAAACATCTACTTAATAAATAGTCCCCAACAAGAATCGATGACTGATTACCCCAAATTTTATTTGTAGTTTTTTTGCCCCTTCTTAAATCTGCACTGTCAATTACATCATCATGCATAAGAGTTGCTGCGTGTATAAGTTCAACACATGCGGCTAGGTTCACATCTCTACTACCTTTAGTGTAACCACACAATTTAGAACATTCCAAAGTAATCAATGCTCTTAATCTTTTGCCACCACTAGTCATGTGATAAGCAGTCATTTCTTTAACAAGCTCAACTTTACTATCTAATTTATATAAAATTTTATCTTCAACCAGACTAAGTTTTTCATCAACAGAATTTACCAAATCTGAGTATGCATTACTTATTTGCTTTTTTAATTGAACTACCGAACCCATAAATCCAAAATATTACATTAAGTTTATTAATATACTTATCAATTGACGCACCTATTTCTTCAACTATAAGTAGCTTTATAAATAAGTAAAATTTTTATAATCATTTGTATGTTCTCATTTTTAAAAAAAAAAAAAATTGTATGTCATCTAAGGCTTACTGGTGTTATCGGAAACGTTGGAAAGTTTAAACAAGGTATAGAATATTCCTCTCAAGAGGAAATGATAAAAAAAGCTTTTTCAGTAAAAAAAGCAGAAGCGGTCGCTATTTCAATTAATTCACCAGGTGGTTCACCCGTTCAATCACATCTAATATACAAATTTATTAGAGAACAATCTAAGAAGCACAAAAAAAAAGTAATAGTTTTTGCTGAAGATGTTGCTGCATCTGGAGGCTATCTAATTGCATGTGCAGGTGATGAGATTTACGCTAATGCAAGTTCTATAATTGGATCAATAGGAGTGATTTATTCTTCTTTTGGTTTTAAAGACTTAATTCAAAAAATTGGTGTTCAAAGAAGGGTTTATACAGCAGGAAAAAATAAAAGTACTCTAGACCCTTTTTTAGATGAAAAAGAGGAGGACATTCAAAGATTAAAAAATATTCAACTCGAACTTCACAAAGAATTTATTAATGTTGTAGAGGAGAGCAGGTCAACTAAATTAAATAAATCTGATGTTGAACTTTTTTCAGGAGAATTTTGGTCTGGTAAAACATCCTTAAAACTCGGTTTAATAGATGGATTGGGGAATGCTGAACAGATATTAAGAGCAAAATTTGGTGAAGATGTTGAAATTAAAAAATTTGAAAAGTCTAAAGGATGGCTTGCCAAAAAACTTTCATCTTCAGAAGACAATGTTGATAAATTGATTAGTGTTTTAGAAGAAAGATCTATTTGGCAAAAATATGGTTTCTAAAAAAAAAACAAAAAATTCAAAATCATTTATTTCTTTTCAGGATACAATTTTAAATCTTCAAAAGTACTGGTCAAAAAAAGGTTGTGTTATTCTTCAGCCATATGATTTAGAAGTTGGAGCAGGAACTTTTCACCCTGCAACAACACTAAGATCACTAGGCTCTAAGCCTTGGAAAACAGCTTATGTTCAGCCATCAAGAAGACCAACAGATGGAAGGTATGGAGAAAATCCTAATCGATTACAACACTACTATCAATTTCAAGTTTTAATAAAACCTTCACCAAAAGATATTAAAAAAATGTACCTTAATAGTCTTTCATCAATTGGTATTAAACATGAAGTGCACGATATAAGATTTGTAGAGGATGATTGGGAAAGTCCAACTTTAGGTGCTGCTGGTCTTGGATGGGAAGTTTGGTGTGATGGTATGGAAGTTACTCAATTTACTTATTTTCAACAAATGGCAGGGATGGAATGCAATCCAATATCTGTAGAAATTACATATGGTTTAGAGAGATTATGTATGTTTATTCAAGATAAAAAAAATGTTTTTGATTTAATTTGGAATGATGAAGGAGTTTTATACAAAGATGTCTTTCATCAAGCTGAAAAAGAATTTTCAGCCTATAATTTTGAGTATGCAAATACAGATAACTTATTTAAAATTTTTGATATGCTCGAAGAAGAAGCAAAGTCTTTAATAGAAAAGAAAATTTCTCTTCCAGCATATGATCAATGTTTAAAATCAAGTCATGTGTTCAATATTTTAGATGCCAGAGGAGTTATAAGTGTTGCCCAAAGAGCAGAATATATTGCAAGAATTAGAGATCTGACAAAAGAAATCGGAAAAATTTGGGTAGAAACACAAAATTAAAATGTCTGAATTTTTTCTTGAATTATTTAGTGAAGAAATACCTTCCAGACTACAAATAAATGCTAGAAATGATTTAATACAAATCTTTAAAAAATTCTTCAATGATAATGAAATTAAAATTAATGGTAAAATAAATATTTATTCAACTCCGAATAGGCTCATTGTTCATTTAAATAAGATATCTAAAGATGTAACAAAAAAATCAGAGGAAATTAGAGGACCTAATATAAATGCTCCAGAAAAAGCTTTAGAAGGATTTTTAAAATCTAATAAAATTGGTAAAGAAAATGTTTTCAAAAAAAGCACTGAGAAAGGTATATTTTATTTCTACAACAAACCATCACAAAAAATTAAAACGTACGATTTATTAAAAGATAATATTGCAAGTTTACTTTTAAAAATAACATGGAAAAAATCAATGAAATGGGGCAATCATGATTTATATTGGGGAAGACCATTAAAATCAATATTATCTCTATTTGATAAAAAAATAATTGAATTTAAACTAAATCATTTACAGAGTTCAAATAAAACTTTTATAGATAAAGATTTAGAAGATGAAGTAAAAAGTTTTAATGATTTTAAATCTTATATAAAATTTTTTAAACAAAAAGGAATAACAATTGATCAAAATAAAAGAAAAGAATTTATAATTAAAGAAATAAATAAGGCAACTGATCAAAAAAAAATTCACGTAAACTTTAATGAAAAACTTATAGATGAAATAACAAATATTGTTGAAAAACCAAAAATTTTAGTATGTGATTTTAATAAGAAATTTTTAGAAATTCCCCAAGAAATACTTATTATTACAATGCAACATCACCAGAAATATTTTCCAACATTTGATAATAAAAATAAAATAACAAATAAATTTATAGTTGTGGCGGATTGCAAGGACAAAGAAGGATTAGTTAAATCAGGAAATCAAAACGTGGTAGAAGCTAGGTTAGCAGATGCAGAATTTTTTTGGAATAGAAATAAGTCTCAAAATTTAGTTAAGCAGGTATCTAAATTAAAGCAAATTAATTATTTTAAAGGATTGGGAAGTTATTTTGATAAAATACAACGATTAAGAAAACTTAGCGGAATAATATCGGATGAACTTTTAATAAGCAAAGAAAAGATAGAAATTGCCTCTTCAATTTGCAAAGTAGATTTGATGTCAGATTTAGTTGCAGAGTTTCCCGAATTACAAGGTGTTATGGGGGGACACTTTGCTAGAGAACAAGGTTTTGATGATGAAATAAGTTTAGCTGTTTCAGAGCATTACTTACCAAGTGGTATTGATAGCAAAGTACCAAAAAAACCGTACAGTATAGCATTATCATTAAGTGACAAAATAGACTCTTTAGTTGGATTTTTTGGAATTAATCTTAAACCAACTAGTTCAAAAGATCCTTATGCTTTAAGAAGAATGGCTATTAGTTTATTGAGACTGATAATCGAAAATCAAAAAAAAATAAAATTAAGAGATCTAATAAATTATTCAATTAATTTATACAGAGATCAAAATTATTCTTTTGACTCAAAATTAGTAAATGATGAATTAGGAGATTTTATTTTAGATAGATTAAAAAATTATTTGAAAGAAAAAAATATTAGATCTGATATTATTGAATGTTCTATTAATTCATATGGAATAGACGATTTACTAAAAATTTTTAATAAATCAGTAAATTTGAATAAAAATATTAAAAAGGATTTTGGTCTTGATGTTATTGCAATTTATAAAAGATCTGCAAACATTTTAAATAACGAAAGCAAATCAAAATTAGAAATTGTAGGTTCTGCCGATCCAGGTCTCTTTAAAAATGATTACGAGAAGAATCTTTATAAAAAAATACACACTATAAGAAAGTATTTTTCAAGCATAGGTAGAGACGAGGACTATGATGAAAGTCTTAAAACTCTCTCAAGTGCTAAAATAGAGGTTAATGAGTTTTTTGATAATGTTATAGTTAATGATCAAGAAGAAATAATTAGGAAAAACAGACTAGAACTTTTAAAAATGTTGTGTAAAAGCTTCGATAATTATTTTAACTTTTCTAAAATAGAAGCATAAATGCAAAAATTAGTATTTAATTTTAAATCTAAAGATACAAAAAAAATAAAAAACCCAAAAAATATTTTAGGAGGCAAAGGTGCGAATTTATCAGAAATGGGAAGTATGGGGTTGCCAGTCCCACCAGGATTTACAATTTCTACTGAAGTTTGTGATTTATTCTATAAAAATAAAAAGAAATTAAACCTTAAAATCATAAACCAAATATATAAAGAATTAAAAAATATTGAAAAAGATTCTGGTAAAAAATTTGGAGATTTGAAAAATCCTTTATTATTATCTGTAAGATCTGGTGCAAGGGTTTCCATGCCGGGAATGATGGATACTATTTTAAATCTTGGATTAAATGACAAAACTGTGACTGCTTTAGCAAATAAAACATCAAATATGAGATTTGCAAAAGATAGTTATAGAAGATTTATACAAATGTATGCCAATGTTGTTATGGGTGTTGAAAGTTATAATTTTGAAGAACTAATTGAAAATTATAAACTTACAAAAGGTGTTTTGTTAGACACTGATTTGGATGAAGATGACTGGGATGGATTGATTAAAGACTTTAAAAATATTGTAAAAGAAAAAACCAAACAAGATTTTCCTCAAAATATTAATGAACAATTACTAGGTGCAATTAGTGCAGTCTTTTTGTCATGGGAGAGTAATAGAGCAAAGGTTTATAGAAAATTAAATCATATCCCATCAGATTGGGGAACTGCAGTAAATGTTCAGTCCATGGTTTTTGGTAATATGGGTGATGATTGTGCGACAGGTGTTGTATTTACACGTAATCCATCAAATGGAATGAAGGAAATCTATGGTGAATATTTAATAAATGCTCAAGGAGAAGATGTTGTTGCAGGAACAAGGACACCTCAACATATTACTAAGAAAGCTAGAAAAGATGCAAAAGAGACACTTCTTTCAATGGAAGAGTCTATGCCTAGGGTTTACAAAAATCTAAAAAATATTCTTATAAAACTAGAGAAACACTATAAAGATATGCAGGATGTAGAGTTCACAGTCGAAAATAATAAACTCTGGATGTTGCAAACCAGATCAGGAAAAAGAACTGCAAAATCATCAGTAAAAATTGCTGTCGATATGCAAAGAGAAAAACTCATTACAAAAAAAGAGGCAGTGCTTAGAGTGCAACCAAATTCATTAGATACTTTGCTTCATCCAACTTTAGATGAAACGGCGAATTTAGAAATAATAGCCAAAGGCCTTCCAGCTTCGCCGGGAGCAGCTAGTGGAAAAGTAGTATTTACTTCTGATGAAGCTGAAAGATTAAATGGGATGATGCAAAATACAATCTTAGTCAGAGTAGAAACATCTCCTGAAGATATCCATGGAATGCATGCGGCTAAAGGAATTCTTACTGCAAGAGGAGGAATGACGAGTCATGCTGCAGTAGTTGCAAGAGGAATGGGTAGACCTTGTGTATCTGGTTCAAGCGAAATTGAAATAGATTACCAAAATAAAATTTTTAAAACGAAAAATAATGAAATTAAAGAAGGTGATTTAATTACAATTGATGGATCAACTGGTAGAATTATAAAGGGTGAGGTTAAAACTGTTAAACCTGAAATTTCAGGAGATTTTTCTAAACTTATGAGTTGGGCTGACAAATTTAGAAAACTAAAAATTAGAACTAATTCTGAAACACCTTTAGATAGTAAAACAGCTAGGGAATTTGGAGCCGAAGGAATAGGTCTTTGTAGAACAGAACATATGTTTTTTGATGAAGAGAGAATTTTATCTGTAAGAGAAATGATATTATCAAAATCAAAAGAGGATCGAGCTAATGCTTTAAAGAAAATACTTCCTTTTCAAAAAAAGGATTTTATTGATATTTTTAAAATTATGAATGGTCTACCTGTTACAGTACGATTATTAGATCCACCATTACATGAATTTTTACCAAAAAATCAAAAAGAAATTAGCGATGTAGCAAATGCTTTAAACATTAAATGTTCTGAATTAGAGGGTAGAATAACAGAACTTCATGAACAAAATCCAATGCTTGGTCATAGAGGCTGTAGATTAGGTATATCATTCCCAGAAATATATGAGATGCAGTGTACTGCCATTTTTGATGCTTTAGTTGAATGTAAAAAACTCAAGATTAAATCTATTATTCCAGAGATCATGATACCTTTGGTGTCAACTGAAGCAGAAATAAAAATAATGAAGGATTTAGTAATTAGAGTTGCAAAAGAAGTTGAAAATAAAACTAAAATAAAACTAAATTTTTTAGTTGGTACAATGATTGAGCTTCCAAGAGCAGCAATCAAAGCAGATGATATATCTAGACACGCAGAATTCTTTAGTTTTGGAACAAATGATTTAACACAAACAACTTTTGGAATTAGTAGAGATGATAGTGGTAAGTTTTTAAATGATTATATTGACAATAAAATCTTCGATATTGATCCATTTGTTTCTATAGACGAAGGAGTTGGGGATTTGATAGAAATGGCAACAAAAAAAGGTAAAAAAATAAACAAAAAAATCAAACTCGGTATATGTGGTGAACACGGAGGTGATCCCAAAAGTATCGATTTTTGCGCTCGTGCTGGTTTAGATTATGTGTCTTGCTCACCTTATAGGGTACCTGTTGCAAGACTTGCGGCAGCTCAAGCTCAATTAAAAAATAAAATTAAATTTTAGATTTCCAATTTTAAGTCTAATGCGTTTATGGAGTGAGTTAAAGATCCTACTGAAATTCTATCTACACCAGTAGAGGAAACATTTTTAACATTCTTTAAGTTAATCCCACCTGATGCTTCAGTCTCATAAAATTTCTTAGACATTTTGACTGCTTTTTTTAAATTTTTTAAACTCATATTATCGAATAAAATTCTATCAAATTTCAGACCCAATATTCTCTTTAACTGAGATAAATTATCAACCTCTACTGTAATTTTCTTTCTTCCCCTCTTTTTGATAGCTCTTTGAATTAAATTCTCAAAATTTTTTTCAGAACTTATATGATTATCTTTTATTAAGTATTCATCACTTAAGTTAAATCTGTGGTTTATTCCACCTCCTAATTTAACAGCATATTTTTGTATTACTCTAAGATTTGGGATCGTTTTTCTTGTGCAGCATATTTTAGTTTTTTTTCCAACCTTTTTTACAAACATGCTTGTTTTCGTTGCTATTCCAGAAATATGAGATACAAAATTTAATGCTACCCTCTCGCAGATTAAAATATTTTTTAGCTCACCATCAATAGTAGCTACTACCTCACCTTTTTTAATTCGAGATCCATCTTTTTTTTTATTTTTGAAATTTATTTTATTATCAACCAATTTAAATGTTTCTTTAGCAAATTCTATCCCACCTAAAATTCCATCATGGTTACATATCATTTTTACTTTCTTTTTAATATTTTTATTAATTAATTCTGAAGTAATATCACCTGATGGATATAAGTCTTCATTCAAAGCTAATTTACATGAAGATTTTATAAAATTTTTACTTAATTGAATTTTAGACACAGATTTTATCTGCCTATTTCTGCCATTCTCTCTACAGATTTTCTTGCTTTTTGAATTGTCTCATCGTCCATTATTAATTCGTTAGTTTCATTTTCTAAACAATCTAATATTTTAGGCAAAGTTATTCTTTTCATATGAGGACAAAGATTACATGGTCTAATAAATTCAACATTTGGATTATCAATTTGGACATTATCGCTCATCGAGCATTCAGTGACCATCATAACTTTTTCTGGTTGATTATCTCTTACATATTTAATCATTCCACTTGTAGAACCTGCAAAATCAGATGCTTGTATTACATCAGGAGGACATTCAGGATGTGCAATTATTTTTATGCCTGGATTAGCTTTTCTAATATCATTTATTTCTTTATCATTGAATTGTTCATGCACTTCACAAGTTCCTTTCCAAGAAATAATTTCTATATCCGTTTGTGATGCCACATATTTAGCTAAAAAATCATCAGGTAAAAATATTACTTTTTTTACTCCTAAAGACTCTACTATTTTTACTGCATTTGCAGATGTACAACAGACATCAGTTTCAGCTTTAACATCAGCAGATGTATTTACATAAGAGACTACTGGAACACCAGGATATTGTTTTTTGAGATTTCTAACATCATCGCCTGTTATAGAAGAAGAGAGTGAGCAGCCTGCTTTCATATCTGGTAATAAAACTTTTTTTTCAGGACTCATTAATTTTGCAGTTTCAGCCATAAAATGAACTCCACACATTACAATTATATCTGCTTTTGTTTTTGCAGCCTCCACTGCTAACGCTAAAGAATCCGCAGAAAAATCTGAAATGCCGTGATAAATTTCTGGTGTTTGATAATTATGAGCAAGAATTACTGCATTTTTCTCTTTCTTTAATTTGTTGATTTTATAAATATAAGGTGCATGTGTAGCCCATTCTATATCCGGAATTTTTTTTGATACTTTGTTATAAATTGAGCTTGTTGCTTTTTTTATTTCACTTGTAAATTCCATAAGAAAAACTTATCAACTTGAAATAGAATTGTCATTCATTTAATCTGCCGCATAACATGCGGTCATGCTGAAACTGGTAGACAGGCACGGTTGAGGGCCGTGTGGGCTTAGCCCATGAGAGTTCGAGTCTCTCTGACCGCACCAAAACAAATAATTTATCAGAGACGTTCGGTTTCGCCCTCAATTTTAATTAATAACACAATATATGGCTTTTTTGAAAGATTTCAATGAAGATTGGGGTAATGCTTGTTAATCATAACCTAAAACTTTAAATCTGTTTCTTTCCCATTCATCTGAATAGTTAAGACAATTTGATTTCACTATTTCAGGGCTTGTATTAAATGCTTGATTAATTTAAGCTAATTTAAGTGAAATTTACACATCGCCCAAAAATAAATAATTTAAAAGTCATCACAATTGATCATACCAGATGGTAAAATTTAAATTATCAAAAAAATTAATTTATATAATTGCTATTCTAATTACTTTGCCTTTGTTTTTGGTAATTTCTTTAAGTTCATTAGTACATCTGTATGAAAAACGATCAGCAATTTTATTTAAGTTGGGATACGAGGGAGGGCATCACAATGAAAAAAGATTTTTAATAAATCCTCTTAAGCAGTCAGACCGTCAAATACCCCCCTTAGATATTAAAGATCTAAAAATTAACAGTGACAGTGACCTTGTTGGACAGTGGTCAGCACCAATAGATTGGAATGTAACGGCAATACATTCAATATTATTACCTGATGAAACAGTAATGACATTTGGAACTTATGGCATTGATAAGAAAGAAAGTGATAAAGATATAAGATCAAATAAAAAAATAACTATTACAGATGGCAGAGAATTAGAGAGAGATAGCGGTTCGCATCAATGGAAGGGTCACAGTGTAAATAGTGGAATAGATTTTGATATTTGGGATCCAAAAAAAGGTGTTGGTGACAATTCTCATATTTTATTTAAACAACCAGTAGTAATGGATGCCTTTTGTTCTGTAGTGAGAGTGCTAGACAATAATAGAGTTTTTATTCTAGGCGGAATGGGAACTCAAGATACAAATTTACCTGATACTCAAACTCAAACTATGATTTATGATGTTTTGAATAAAAAGTTTTCTCTTTCAAATAAATTAAATTTTAAAAGATGGTATGGTTCTGTTGTTATCACTGGAGATGAAAAAATGTTTATTTTTGGTGGAAGAGATATAGAAAATGTAAAAAAATTCAGCACTATTCCTGAAATGATTGATTTAAAAAATATTGACCAAGGATGGCAAGTGTTAGAGCAAGCTGACAGTAATGACTTATTTGGAATTAAAGATGCTGATGAATGGAATTATCCAAGATCATTTTTATCATCAGATGGAAATATTGTTGGTATTTCATATAACAAAATTTGGGTAATGGATGTAAATAACAATTATAGAGTTTCAAAAACAGAAGAAATACCTCTTGTAAAAAGTGGAATATCAAAAGTTTTAGAACACTCTGATCCAAATTTTGATGATCATAAAAAAGATCATTTAAAATTATTAACTATTGGTAGCGCGGTTGGTTCTACAAGTTCTGTTGTAATGATAGAAAAAGATAAAGTATTAGTTTTTGGTGGCAAACAAAAAGGTGAGGAATATTCGCCTTCTAATAAAGTGTTTTCGATTGATTTTTCGGATTCTTTCAAACCACAAATTAAAGAATTAAAATCTATGAACTTTGCTAGAAGTAATGGAAATGCAACTATTATGCCAGATGGAAATATTTTTCTTAATGGTGGTACTTCATATACCGATTTAGAATTTAGTGTAATTACTCCTGAAATCTATAATCCTAACACTCAAACAACTAAAGAGATGAGTAATTCATATTTTAGAAGAAATTACCACGCCACAAGTTTATTGTTACCAGATGGAAGAATTTTAACAGCAGGGGGCGATGTTTGGAATGCTGAAATTTTTTATCCCCCTTATTTATTTACAAAAAATATTAATGGTAAAACTGTATTAGCAAAAAGACCTCAAATAGTGAATTTAGACAAAGTTATAAAAAGAGGTGAAAAAGTTAAAATTGAAGTTAATGGTGAAATATCAAAAGTTAGTCTAATATCTACAGGTTCAACTACACACGCTCAAGGATCAGAAAGTAAATTTAGAAATATAAATTTTACAAAAGTTTCAAATGATAAAATTGAAATAAAATTAGATAATAATTCAAATAATTTACAAAATGGAACTTATTTGTTATTTGTATTAAATTCAAAAGGAACTCCATCAGAAGGCAAAATTGTTTTTGTAAATTAACTAAAAACTAAACACCACTCTCCACGTATCATCTAATTAATTTTTCAACTATATTAGAAATGTTTCTAATATCTTTATCAGCGACAACTTTAAATCTATCAATTACATTTTTGTTAATTGTGTTATTAACTCTTTTCTTATGTTGTTTTATTTTATCTGATTTTACTGACCACATTCTTATACTCCTTGATTTAGTATTCGATTTTAATTTCATTTATTAAATCTGATATAAATTTACCTCTTCTCTTATTGAATAACTGTCACCACTTTTACCTGAAATTTATTTATAAGGGGCGTTCTGTTTTACCCCTTAAACCAGTTTATAACAGAAAATAACACTTTTTTGAAAGACTTCATTGAGGACTTCATTGAGAGTTTTAACTTTTGTCCTGAACCTTGTTTTGAAACTTCATTGAAATCGGGGGCAATTATTCTCTTATCGTACCCTAAAACCTTAAATTGCCTTTAAAATTGATATTTCAATTTATTAAAACAAATAAATATATTTATTTGTTTTAATAATATTTTTATATTCATTTTAACAAGAATGGGATTGTTTAATGATTATAGATACTGAATATCTTGTCTATACTGACTCTAAGGGAAAAGATCCTGACATATTTAGTCCAACGCTTAAAAAATATAATCAATTTTTGTGGAGCAAACCGCTTCCTTGTGGAACAAATTTTGAATTACAAATTGGAAAACCAAAAACATATCTTTATCACAAATCAAATCTAGGAGAGTTTTTTCTCTCTAGTGATACAATTACACATACTTACAGTAAATGGAAAAGGTTAACTCATATTATAGAAAAAGTTCCATTGAATGAAATAAAGTCATTTTCAGACTCCTGCTGTACAATCAGTTCACATTTAATTTTTCCCTCAAATAGAGATGGCAAAATGAATATTAATGGTGCTAGGGGAACAAATGCTAAAATTAATGATCGGTTTGATTTGACTTTAGAATGTATTCGCCGTTATTACTTAAGAAAAGAGAGTCCTCTTCAAGAAGTATTATTAAGATATTCCAATTTTTTTGAACTTTTTGAAAATTTTAAAGGTTATGTTGAGTTTTTTCTCTTACAAGATCTTGTGAGTAATAATTATGAATCAGTTAATTTTTACCTACCTTTTGATAATTTTAAAAGATCTGCAATTCCTATTAACCTTGAAGAATATTTAATATACAAAAAAAAAGTGTTGGATTTTGTTAAAGCAAGAAGCGAAAGAATAAAAGAGTATTAACTAAATTGATTCTCTTTCGTTTCTTAATTCACTTAATGTTTTTCCTTCATATACCCACCATCTTGGACCTTGTACAGACAACCATTCATAACCCATTTCTTTTAAGATAATGTCTGCAGAATTAGATAATGAAGTTACTTTATCTCTAAACTTTACTTGAGTTTCATCATGTACTTCACATACAATAGAATTATCCTTTTTAAATTTAAGGATTTCTCCAGGTTTAATATCTAACATACTAAAATTAAATCTTGTTCTAAGTTTTCTTGCTTCATCAAGCGCTTGCTTCTCTTCTTGACTCTCTACAATATCGTCTTTTGGTGTTACATTTTCTCCACCCATAATTTCAAGAAGTTCTAATATAGATTTTGCATTTTCAGGAGAAGTATAGAAAAATTCTCTTTCTCTCCTTACTCTTTGTTTGTCAAATCCCTCGTGGATTTTTTTCTCTAACTTTTTAGCATCCTCTGAAACTTTAACTGCATAGTAGCATTCAAAAGGCAGAGGGACTCCAGTTGATCCGCTTAATTCTTTTACACGTCTCTCTACATTATCTGTAATACCTATCTTTACCATGTCAGGCATTGATTGATTTATAAATATGTAAACTATATTACTCATTATTTTGGCGTTCTGTTGCCAGGCGCTAAGAACCCCCTAAACTCTTACAA
>CACBMY010000007.1 GCA_902540545.1 uncultured Pelagibacteraceae bacterium | reverse complement strand
TGTTATGGGACTTCATTCATTCTTCCAACAAAAAATGATTCCTTTTGAGTCAGTGATGAGTAAAGTTTGGAATAAAAAAATATTTGAAAGCATCCAAAAACAGGTTGATCAAGCTTCTAAAGTTTTAGCTGATGAAAGAGGTGCATGTCCAGATGCAGCAGATTATGGAATTAATGAAAGATTTTCAAATAAAACTGCAATAGCTCCTACTGCTTCGATTTCAATTATTTGTGGTGGAACATCTCCAGGTGTTGAACCAATTGCAGCAAATAGCTACACACATAAAACTTTGTCCGGATCATTTAATGTTAGAAATAAATATTTAAGTAAATTATTAGAGAAACACGGTAAAAATGATGATGAAACATGGTCAAGTATCACAACTAACCAAGGTTCAGTTTCTCATCTTGATTTTCTAACCCAACAAGAAAAAGACGTATTTAAAACTGCATTTGAACTAGACCAGAAATGGATTGTGGAATTAGGCGCAGATAGAACGCCTCATATTTCACAAGCACAATCGATAAATATATTTATACCTGCAGATATTCATAAAAGAGACTTGCACCAAATTCATTTCCAAGCTTGGAAAAAAGGATTGAAAAGCCTTTATTACTGTAGATCTAAATCAATACAAAGAGCGGAAAATGTAAACGATGCAAATTCTACAGATGTAACAGCAAACGTTTACAAATCAAAGAAACAAGAAAATCAACAACCAGAATATGAGGAGTGTTTATCATGTCAGTAGAAAGTCTAAAAGATACAAAACAAAAAATTATAGAACCAAAAAAAATGGGTCTATTAGTTGAGAACCCAGTTTATAAACCATTTAGGTACCCATGGTGTTACGACGCTTGGTTAACTCAACAAAGAATTCATTGGTTACCAGAGGAAGTTCCACTTGGTGATGATGTCAGAGATTGGCAGAAAAATCTTTCGGAATCAGAAAAAAATTTATTAACTCAAATTTTTAGATTTTTCACTCAAGCAGATGTTGAGGTTAATAACTGTTACCTAAGACATTACACAACTGTATTTAAGCCTACGGAAGTTTTAATGATGATGACTGCATTTGCGTCTATGGAAACAGTTCATGTAGCAGCTTATTCACATTTATTAGATACTATTGGAATGCCAGAGTCTGAATATTCTGCATTCATGAAGTACAAAGAGATGAAAGATAAATATGATTATATGCAAAACTTTAATGTAAACTCAAAAGAAGATATCGCGAAAACTGTTGCAGTATTTAGTGCCTTTACAGAAGGACTTCAGTTATTTGCAAGTTTTGCAATTTTGTTAAACTTCCCAAGACACAACAAGCTCAAAGGAATGGGTCAGATAGTTACTTGGTCAGTAAGAGATGAAACTCTTCATTGTAATTCTATGATTAGAATTTTTAAAGAGTTCATTAAAGAAAATCCAGAGATTTGGACACCAAAACTTAAAAAAGAACTTTATGAAGCTTGCAGAACTATAATTGAACATGAAGATGCATTTATTGATCTAGCTTTTGAAATGGGTCCAATGCAGGGTTTAACTGCTCAAGAAGTTAAAGATTATATAAGGTTCATTGGAAACAGAAGATTAACTCAGTTAGGTCTTGAGCCAATATATGATGTTCAGAAAAATCCATTAACATGGTTAGACACGATGTTAAATGCAGTAGAGCATATGAACTTCTTTGAAGGAAGAGCCACTGAATATTCAAAAGCATCTACACAAGGTAACTGGATAGACGCTTTCTCCTAGGATTAAGTGATAGTAAGTCCCTGTATAAGTATTTGTAAAACTGATCCAGTTTCAGGTCTCTGTTACGGATGTGGCAGATCTGATGAAGAAAAGAAAATCTGGAAAGACCCTGAAACAAATGATGATTGGAAAAATAATAATTTAAGAGAAATCGAAAACAGACTTTCAGGTTGGCAATTAGAGAGTTTTAAAATGTCTTACAAAAATAAAATTAAAAAAGGTATTTCTTTATATAAAGAAAAACAAAAGCTTAATACTTAATCAAGATTTTAACATTTTTGAGGATCATTACAATTTTCAAAATTTTGTCCATTATTTGCCTCAGGTAATTCACCTGGGTCATTAGGCTGACCTTCATTAGTATTATTTTCATCTTGGTTTAAATTATTGTTTTGATTATTTTGACTTCCATCAATCTTAGATGAGCCATTATCATATCCTGATGAATTATTACTAGAAAGATTTTCATCATTCTCATTATTTCTATTATTAATTATTGAATTAGATATATTCGTAAATCTACACTTTTCCTGATTATCTAATTTTTTTTTGTTTATTTTATTATTAGCATAAACACATGTTACATTGAGCCAATCTGTAACCTTAGAGTTAAATTTCTGATAGTAGGTTCTTACCAACTCTTTATTTTGATTAAAGACCTCGACTTTCCTGAAATCTTTATCTAAAATTGTGAAAGTTTTGTTTGTACTACAATTAGTTAGCATTAAAACTAATGCGAAAAAAAATAATCTATTAAAATAACGAATCATATTTATTTTTTATACAATTGTTAGTTGAAAAATTAAGACTAGATATTGTATCTGTAAATTTTATTTTAATATATTTAGTATCTATCTCTGATTTAAAAGCATTACTTTACGATATTTGCTTCCTTTATACTTTGCTAAAGGTCTAATTAATTTATTTGATGAATGCTGTTCCATAATATGAGCTGACCAACCTGTTATTCTTGAGATAACAAATATTGGAGTAAAGAAATCTGTATCAAAACCCATTAAATGATATGTTGGTCCTGTTGGGTAATCTACGTTTGGATAAATATTCTTTTTGCTAATCATTACTCTTTCAACAATATCGTAAATCTTTAAAAATTTTTTATCTTTTTTGAGTTTAGCTACTTTTTTGAAATACTCTTTCATGGTTGGAACTCTTGAATCTCCACTTTTATACACTCTGTGTCCAAAACCCATCACAACCTCTTTTTTCTTTAATGCGTTATTGATCCATTTTAATGCATTCTCTGGTTTTTTGATTTTGTTCATCATGTGCATAACTTCTTCGTTAGCTCCGCCATGTAATGGTCCTTTTAAACTAGCAATAGCACCTGTTATAGCACCATGAATGTCAGATAAACTACTTGTTATTGTTCTAGCCGTAAAAGTTGAAACATTAAAACTGTGTTCTGCGTATAAAATTAAAGACACATCAAACGCTTTTACAATTTCTTTTTGAGGTACTTTTCCAAAACACATGTAAAAAAAGTTTTCTGCAAAAGTTAGTTCTTTTTTTGGTTTAATAATCTTTTTACCTTTTCGAATTCTATAAAACGCAGCTAAAGCAGTTGGAGTTTTAGCTAAAATTCTCAAAGCTTTTCTTGTATTAGCTTCTTGAGAGTTATCAGTAGTTTCTTTGTCTTCTAATCCCATTACACTAACTGCTGTCCTAGCAACATCCATGGGATGAGATTTTTTTGGCATATGTTTAATTATTTCGTAAAGATTTTTTGATAGATCTCTTTGATTTCTTTCAATTTTTTCAAATTGTCTTAATTCAATACTATTTGGCAAATCACCTTTTAAAATAAGATATGCAGCTTCTTCAAATCTACAAAATTCACATAGGTCTTGAACTGCATAACCTCTATATGTTAATGAATTGATCTCAGGCATAACTTTAGAAACTTCTGTTTCATCAACAACAATTCCTAATAAACCTTTTTTAACTTCTTCACTCATTATTCATGTCCTTCTGTACTAAAATTATATATTTTTTCGTCTAAAGAGTTGTATTTTTCATACTCAACTAGATCATATAATCTTTTTCTAGTTTGCATCTTATCAATAATATTATTTTGATGTCCATCCACAAAAATGGCACGTAGCCCATCCTCAACATTTTTCATAGCTAATCTTTGTGTGGTAACTGGATAAATTACAATATTGTAACCAAGTTCTTCTAATTGTTTAAAATCTAGCAGCTTTGATTTACCAAACTCAGTCATATTAGCTAAAAGATAACAATCTAGTGATTTTCTAACTTTTTCAAATTCATTTTCATCTCTTAATGCTTCAGGAAATACAATTTCTGCACCAGCATCAATATAAGATTTGCAACGATCAATCATTTTATCAATACCTTCTACGCTTTTAGCATCAGATCGCGCAATGATT
This sequence comes from uncultured Pelagibacteraceae bacterium, assembly GCA_902540545.1. Taxonomy (GTDB): domain Bacteria; phylum Pseudomonadota; class Alphaproteobacteria; order Pelagibacterales; family Pelagibacteraceae; genus Pelagibacter. The sequence continues at coordinate 29,850 of CACBMY010000007.1, read as the reverse complement.
TTAAAATTTCGGTCTGATCTTGCTTCTACACATTCTTTGATTTTTTTTGTCATATCTTCTTTTGATATCAATTCTTTATTGTCTAGATGACCACATCTTTTCTGTTCTATCTGATCTTCTAAATGAATTGCTGAAATACCAAAATTTTCAAATGTTTGAACAGTTTCTTTACAAGATTTAAAACCTGTATCGACATCAACAATAGTTGGAAGATTTGTAACACGTGCAATTTGCTTTGATCTGTTACTGACATCATTAAGAGTTGTTAATCCTATATCAGGATATCCCAAATCGTTAGACATAACACCTCCTGATACATAAACCCCGTCGTATCCAATTTCTTCAATAACTTTTGCTGTTAATGGATTATATGCACCAGGTATTCTTAAAATTTTATTAGATTTAAGTTTATTCTCTAAATCAATTCTTTTCTCTTCAGGTTTTTTTTTAACAAAGTGCACTAGAATATTCCTTTTTTATTATTTGATTTTAAATATCTTTTACTTACTTCAATATTTAGTTTTGTTAGTTGATTATTTTTTAATTTTTTTAAATTTTGAACATCTTTTAAAAATCTGTCACTTTCTTTTTTAGAAATAATATTTTCAGTTAAAATTTTAAATTTATTTATATAATCTAGTCTTCTAAAAGGCCTCTTGCCATATGGATGAGCATCTGCTCTTTCTAATTCCTCAATAATTTTTTTCCCATTATTTAATGTTACTATAACCTTTGCACCAAAAGATTTCTTTTTTGGATCAGGATCATGGTATTTCTTTGTCCATTTTTTATCTTCATGAGTTTTAATTGATCTCCATACTTTAATTGTGCTTTTTTTATTAGCTCTTTTTTTAGTATAAGACTTTACATGATGCCAATCTCCATCTTCTAGAGCTACAGCAAAAATATACATTATTGAGTGATCTAAAGTTTCTCTACTTGCATTTGGATCCATTTTTTGTGGATCATTAGCTCCAGTTCCTATTACATAATGAGTATGATGGCTTGTATATATATCTATTTTTTTAATTGTATTTAAATTATCAATTTTTTTATTAAGAGTTTTTGCAATATCAATTAATGCTTGAGCTTGATATTCTGCAGAATATTCTTTTGTATATGTTTCGAGAATGGCTTTCTTTTCTTCATTTTTTTTGGGCAAAGGAACAAAATATTTAGCATTTTTTCCATCTAATATTCTTGCTATTACACTATCTTCACCTTCGTAAATAGGACTTGGAGCTCCTTCACCTCGCATCGTTCTATCAACAGCTTCAATTGCTAATTTTCCTGCATGAGCTGGAGCATACGCTTTCCAACTTGAAATCTCACCTTTTCTAGATTGTCTTGTTGAAACACTCACATGTAATGCCTGTTGAACAGCTTGATAAATAGTTTCTGTATTTAATTTTAGCATTGATCCAATACCAGCTGCAACGCTTGGTCCCAAGTGAGCGATATGATCAACTTTATGTTTATGAAGACAAATAGCTTTTACAAGATTAACTTGAACTTCATAAGCAGTTATAATTCCTCTTAATAAATCATTTCCATTTTTTTTTAATTGTTGTGCCACTGCTAATAAAGCAGGAATATTATCACCAGGATGGCTGTAATCAGCCGCTAGAAATGTATCATGAAAATCTAATTCTCTAACAGCAGTTCCATTTGCCCACGCAGCCCATTCACAATCAAATTTAAGTTTTGAATTTATGCCAAAAAGATTAGCTCCATTTTTTCTAACATGTTTTTTTGCCATTTCTCTTGCAGATATTACAGGTCTTCTATTTAAGGAAGCTATAGCAACAGAAGCGTTATCAATAATTCTATTAATAACCATTTCTACTGAATTTTTATTTAATTTAGCATTATCACTTGCTATCTCTGCTATTTTCCAAGCAAGTTGTTTCTTCTTTGGAAGATTTATTTTTGATGGATATACTTTAATTGTATGCAATAACAAAATAACTCCTAATTTGTGAATTTGTTTTAATAGTTAAAATAAATTAATCAATATTAAAGATATTGAGATACAATTTTTTCAATACCTACAAAGTCTTTTATTAAGTGATTATGATAAATTTCATCAATATTTTTTTCAGTATATCCATCCTCTAATAAAATCATTGGAATATCTGCCGCTTTAGCTGCATTTGCATCCGACTCACTATCACCAATCATAATTGATTTATTTTTACTACCATCTAAAATTTCTATGATTGTTGTTATATGTCTTGGATCAGGTTTACAATAATCAAAAGTATTATAACCTGCAACATACTCGAAGTAATCATATATCCCAATTTTTTTTAAAAGATCTACTGCAAGATGTTCCGTTTTATTCGTACATACAGCCATTGATATATTTTCTTTTTTACACCAATTTAAAAAATCTTTTACACCAGGCATCAGAGTACTTTCATTTAAAATATTTTTTCCATAATAGGAAATAAATTCATCTGTCATTTCATTTTTAATCTTTTCATTAATTGAAGTTAATTCTTTTTTGGCCTGGCTCCATATAGATCTACCAATCATTGCCCCAGCTCCTTGACCAACAGTATTTTTAAGTTCATCAAGAGATTTTGTGGGGTATCCAAATTTCTTCATAACATGGTTATGAGCAAGCATTAGATCAGGTGCTGTGTCTACTAACGTACCATCTAAATCAAAAAGAACTGTGAATTTTTGTGTCATTTAAAAAGTATTAATAAGAAATAAATTGTGAATTAATTAAATCAATACCCAGTTATATACAACTATCTAATGAATAGTCAAAATTTACAAAATAAACTTAGAGATAAATTTTTAAAAAAAGGTGTCAAAATGAAGGGGCCTGAGACAGTTTTTTTTTCTAAAGATACTAAAATTGGAAAAAATGTAGAGATAGAACCTTACGTTGTGTTTGCCGATAAAGTGAAAATAGGAAACAATGTAAAAATTTTATCTTTCTCTCATCTTGAGGGTGTTAAAATAGATAATGATGTAAGTGTAGGTCCATATGCACGTTTAAGACCTGGAACAAAAATAAAATCTGGATCAAAAATTGGAAATTTTGTTGAGGTAAAAAAATCTACAATAAATAAAAATTCTAAAGTTAATCATTTATCATATATTGGAGATTCACTAGTAGGGAAGGAAGTTAATATTGGAGCTGGAACAATAACTTGTAATTATGATGGAAGAAAAAAAAGTAAAACAAATATTAAGGATAAAGTATTTGTAGGTTCAAATACTTCTTTGGTAGCACCAGTTACTCTGAATGAAAAAAGTGTCATAGGTGCAGGTTCGGTAATTACTAAAAATGTACGCAAAGGGTCGTTGGCATTAACAAGATCAAATCAAAAAGAAAAGAAAAATTACAAAAGGAAATAATAAGTAATGTGTGGAATAGTTGGAATTACAAGCTCTAAAGAGGTTACTCCCAGAATTATAAGTTCATTAAAAAAACTTGAGTATAGAGGCTATGACTCTGCAGGTTTAGCAACCCTTTCAAATGGAAATATAAATGAGGTAAAATGTGAGGGTAGAGTAGACGCTTTAGAGAAAAACATTATACAAACTAAAATATCTGGCTCTATTGGTATCGGACATGTTAGGTGGGCAACTCATGGAAAACCTAGTTCAATAAATGCACATCCTCATTCATCAGAAGATGTATCTGTCGTTCATAATGGTATAATTGAAAATTCAACTATTCTAAAAAAGTTGTTAGAAAATAAAGGTTATAAGTTTAAATCTCAAACAGACACAGAAGTAATAGTTCATTTGGTAACTGATTATTTAAAAAAAAATGACCTTAAAAATACAATTATAAAAGTTTTAAAAAAATTACACGGTAGTTTTGCGCTAGGAATAATATTTAAAGACCAACCAGACTTAATAGTTGGAGCAAGAAGAGGCTCTCCTCTTGCAGTTGGTTATGGTCCAAATGAACACTATCTTGGTTCAGACTCTTATGCATTAAAGTCAATGACTAATAAAATTTCATATTTAAATGATGGAGAATTTTGCATATTAAAAAAAGATCAAGTCGAATTTTTTGATGCTGATGGAACCAAAGTAAACAAAAAAATTTTAAATCTTTCTAAAGATGATCAAAATTATGAAAAAGGAGATTACAAATATTATATGGCTAAAGAAATAGATGAGCAGCCGATTACCTTAAAAAATTGTGTAAATGAGTACATCGATAAACATAACAAAGAAATAAATATTTATAATTTTCCTTGGAAAATAAGTGAAATTTCATCAGTGGTTTTAATTGGATGCGGAACCGCATATCACTCATGCCTTGTTGCTAAATATTGGTTTGAACAAAATACAAGTTTAGACGTCAGTGTTGATATAGCTTCTGAGTTTAGATATCGAAAAATTAAATTTAAGAAAGATTGTCTCTATGTATTTGTTTCTCAATCAGGAGAAACTGCAGATACATTTGCAGCATTAGATTTGTGCAAAAAGAACAATGTTAAAACTTGTGCAGTAGTAAATGTTGTTGAAAGTTCAATTGCAAGAGACGCTGATCTAGTTTTACCTATTCATTGTGGTCCAGAAGTGGGTGTTGCATCTACAAAAGCTTTCTTAGGACAAATGTTAGTTCTTTATTTATTATGTACTAAGCTTTCTTATGAACAAAAATCAATTAATAAAAAGGACTATCAAAAGAAGATAAAAGATTTACTGTCATTATCTAAATCTGCAAAAAATACTCTTAATATTGAAGATAAAATTCAAACACTTGGAAGAGATTTTGCTAATTCTAAAGGATCTATGTTTCTAGGTAGAGGATATTCATATCCAATTGCACTTGAAGGTGCTTTAAAACTAAAAGAGCTTGCTTATGTTCATGCCGAAGGTTATCCAGCAGGAGAAATGAAACATGGACCTCTTGCTCTAATAGAAGAAGGTATGCCTGTAGTGGTAATTGCTCCAAGAGATGAGCATTACAAAAAAACTATTTCAAATATGCAAGAAGTTATTTCAAGAGGTGCAAAAGTTTTACTAATAACAAATAAAAGTACTGATGAAATTTATTCAGAAAATATTTGGGAGCAAATAGAAGTTGAGCATGTATCAGATGAACTCATTCCTTTTTTGACCACTATACCTTTGCAAAAGTTAGCTTATTACTCTGCATTAGATAAAGGATACGATATAGATAAACCAAGAAACTTAGCTAAATCTGTCACTGTTGAATAAATAATAAAGTCTGTTAAAACAATTCTGAGTTGAAATGAAAAATTGGAAAATAAATAGCTGGAGAAAATACCCTGTCAAACATATTCCTCAATATGAAGATGAGAAGGAATTGGAGATGGTTTTAAATAAATTGAAAACCTTTCCTCCTCTAGTTTTTGCAGGTGAAACAAGACATTTGAAAGATCAGTTAGCATTGGTCAATGATGGAAAAGCTTTTCTATTACAAGGTGGTGATTGTGCAGAAAGTTTTGCGGAATTTCATCCTGACAATATAAGAGATACTTTTAAGGTTATTCTTCAAATGGCTTTAGTGATGACTTACTCAGCTTCTTTACCTATTGTAAAACTTGGAAGAATTGCTGGACAATTTTCAAAACCAAGAAGTGCTCCAACTGAAAAACAAGGTGATAAAGAATTACCAAGTTATTTGGGAGACAATATAAATGCAATAGATTTTAATGAAAAAGCTAGAAGACCTGATCCAAAAAGAATGTTTAAGGCTTATTCTCAATCTGCTTCAACTTTAAACCTTTTAAGAGCATTTTCAAAAGGTGGTTTTGCCGATCTAAACAAGGTTCATTTATGGAATTTAGATTATATTAAGAAAAGTCCTCAAGCTAAGAAGTTTAAAGAGTTAGAAGACAAAATAGCAGATGCATTAGCTTTTATGGATGCTTGTGGAATTACATCTGATTTTAATAATAGATTATACACAGTTAACTTTTGGACTTCTCATGAAGCTTTACACTTACCTTTTGAAGAAAGCATGACAAGAGTAGACTCAACCACGGGTGAATATCACGATACCTCAGCTCATTTTGTCTGGATAGGAGATAGAACAAGACAATTAGATGGAGGACATGTTGAATTTTGTAAAGGAATAGAAAATCCAATCGGTATCAAATGTGGCCCAACTTCAAAACCTGATGAGATTGCAAAAATATGTGAAGTTATAAATCCTAAAAATGAAAAAGGAAAAATAACTTTAATCTCAAGATTTGGTCATCAAAACGTTGAAAAATTCTTACCAAAATTAATTAGAGGGATTAAAAAAGAAGGATTAAATGTTGTTTGGTCATGTGATCCAATGCATGGGAATACAATTAAATCAACTACTGGTTTTAAAACTAGACCGTTTAATGATGTTGTAAGCGAAGTTAAAAATGTATTTGCAGTTCATCAAGCTGAAGGTTCCTATGCAGGAGGTCTTCATGTAGAAATGACGGGGCAAGATGTGACAGAGTGTACTGGTGGAGCAAAAAAAATATCTGATGCAGACTTATCAAGCAGATATCATACCCACTGTGATCCAAGATTGAACTCCGACCAAGCTATAGAACTAGCATTTCTAATTTCAGATGAGATAAAAAAGAACAGTTTGTATTCTAAATCTGCAATTAAAGCGGCATCTTAACAGTTTAAAAATAAATTTTTTTTCTTATATTTGAATTATGAACCCTAGAGATAAAGTAAATCATATTAAAAACTGGATTTCAGATTATGTAAATTCTATGCCAAAAAAAGCTCAATCTTTAGTGATTGGTATTTCTGGTGGAATAGACTCTTCTGTCTCAAGTACATTAAGTGCAATGACAGGTTTAAAAACAATTGTTTTATCAATGCCTATAAAACAAAAATCTGCACAACATGATTTAAGTTTGGCACATCAAGAATGGTTAAAGAAGAATTTTAGCAATGTAGAGGGACACACATTAGAATTAGATAGTTTATTTAAAACATTTGAAGGAACACTAAACAATTTTGGTAGTGAACATGGAATGGCAAATTCTAGAGCAAGATTAAGAATGACAACGCTTTATCAGGTAGCCGCAGCAAACAATGGGATAGTTGTTGGAACTGGAAATAAAGTAGAAGATTTTGGAGTTGGTTTTTATACAAAATATGGTGATGGTGGAGTAGATATTTCTCCAATAGCAGATTGTAATAAAACTGAGGTATGGGAACTTGGTAAAGAACTTGGAATTTTAAAAGAGATTATTGATGCTCCTCCGACAGATGGTTTATGGGATGATGGTCGTACTGATGAGGGACAGCTTGGTTTGTCATATAAAGAATTAGAAGAAGCAATGGATAATGAAAATTCTGTAAATAGAGATAAATATAATTCAATTCGAAGTGCAAATTTGCATAAAATGGAACCAATTCCAGTATGCAAAATTCCTAATTAATCAAATAGATTCACAAATCTATAATTTAAGTATATTCCTAGTTGTATGGCTAAAGATATATTTTTAACTAATAGTCTAGGTGGTAAGAAAGAAAAATTTACTCCCAAAAATGAAAAATCCATAGGCATGTATGTTTGTGGTCCTACAGTTTATGATGATCCACATATTGGTAATGCTAGACCATTAGTCGTTTTTGATATTCTGTATAAAATTTTAAAATATAGATATGGATCAACATCTGTAAAATATATCAGAAATATTACAGACATAGATGACAAAATAATCAAAGCATCTAATGATCAAAATATTTCTATAAATGACTTAACTTCAAAAATTACTGAAAACTTTCATGAAGATTGTAAGTACTTAAAATGTGAAACACCAAACAGCGAACCAAAGGCAACAGAAAATATAAAACAAATGATTGAAATGATCACAGAACTAGAGAAAAAAGGGTTTGCATATTCAAAGGATAAGCATGTTTATTTTGAAGTAAAAAAATTTAGTGATTATGGAAAACTATCTAATAAAAAGTTAGATGAATTAATAGCTGGTTCACGAGTAGAGGTTTCTGAAATAAAAAAAAATCCTGAAGATTTTGTATTATGGAAACCATCAACAGATAAAGAGCCTTCATGGGAATCTCCTTGGGGCAAAGGCAGACCAGGTTGGCACTTAGAATGTTCGGTTATGTCTAAAAGATATTTGGGTGAAGAATTTGATATTCATGGGGGTGGTAGAGACTTGATTTTTCCTCATCATGAAAACGAGATTGCTCAATCAAGATGTGCAAATGAAACAAATTCATTTGCAAATTATTGGGTTCATAATGGATTTATAACTCTTTCTAATGAAAAAATGGCAAAATCTCAGGGAAATATTTTAAAAATAAAAGATTTTAAAAATAAATATAATGGCCAAGTTTTAAGATTAGCATTAATTAGTGCTCACTATAGACAAGGATTAGATTGGAATGAAAAACTAATATCAGAATGTGAGAAGACTTTAAGCAAATGGTATTCAGCCTATTCTGATGTTCATAAAAGTACAATATTACCAGACGAATTATTAGATCCTTTATATGACGATTTAAACACTCCAGGCTATATTGCTAATTTACATTCTTTATATGGTAAAGCTTCAACTGGAACGAACGAGGATAAAGCAACTTTTGTAAAAGCTTGCAATTTTATAGGTTTATTAACTGATACTTCGGAAGAGTGGCTACAAACAAAAAAAAATATAATTTCTCTTTCAGAAGATGAAATTAATTCAAAAATAGTTGAGAGAAATAAAGCAAGAGATGAAAAAAATTATGAATTAGCTGACAAAATTAGAAAAGATCTTTTAGATAAGGGTATTTTAATTGAAGATAAAGATGGTACAACCTCGTGGAAATTAAAATGAGCAAAGAAAAAATCTATATATTTGATACAACACTAAGAGATGGGGCACAAACTCAAGGCGTTGACTTTTCATTGAATGAAAAAGAAAAAATCGCTAAATCTTTAGATAACTTAGGAGTTGATTATATCGAAGGGGGCTGGCCAGGGGCAAATCCAACAGATACAGAATTTTTCAATAAGGATCTAAATTTTAAAAATGCTAATCTTACTGCTTTTGGTATGACTAAAAAATCAGAGCATAGTGCAAAAAACGACCCTATGTTGTCATCTCTGATTAATTCAAAGAGTTCATCAGTTTGTTTATTTGGTAAAAGTTGGGATTTTCATGTTGATGTCGCCTTGGGTATTTCAAACGATCAAAATTTAGAAAATATAAGGGAGAGTGCAAAGCATATAGTTAATTCAGGTAAAGAATTTATGTTTGATGCTGAACATTTTTTTGATGGTTATAAATCAAATCCTGAGTATGCAATATCATGTTTAAAAGCTGCATATGATAATGGCGCAAGATGGATAGTTTTATGTGATACTAATGGAGGTACATTGCCTCACGAAGTTTCTAAAATCGTTGAAGAGGTATCAAAACATATACCTGGTAAAAATCTTGGAATTCATGCTCACAACGATACTGAAAATGCAGTTGCTAATAGTTTAGTAGCTGTCCAAGCAGGAGTTAGGCAGGTTCAGGGTACAATTAATGGACTAGGAGAAAGATGTGGTAATGCAAATTTGATGTCTTTGATCCCAACTTTTTTTTTAAAAAAAGATTTTTCAGATAAATATGAAATTAATATTAAACCTGAAAACATTAAAAATTTAACTCAATGTTCAAGATTATTAGATGAAATACTGAATAGAAAACCTAATAAACATTTACCTTATGTGGGTGCATCTGCATTTTCACACAAAGGTGGAATGCATGTATCAGCTGTACAAAAAGATCCAAAAACTTATGAACATATTAATCCTGATGAAGTAGGCAATGCTAGGAATATTGTTGTTTCTGATCAATCTGGACAATCTAATATAATGTCTAGATTAAATGCAATTGGCATTAATATTAAAAAAGACGATCCAAAAATTAAAAAACTTCTTCATGAAGTAAAAGATAGAGAGTTCATAGGATATAGTTACGATGGTGCCGATGCATCTTTTGAACTATTGGCTAGAAGATTGATGGGGGAAATACCAAGATATATTTCAATTAATGAGTATGATGTTTCTGTTAAGAAAGATTCAACTGGTGAAGTTGTATCATTTGCAAAAGCAAAACTTGAAGTAGATGGTCATGAAATACTATGTGAAGGCGAGGGCAATGGACCCGTTAATGCATTAGATAATGCTATAAGAAAAAATGTAAATAAACTTGAAAAATATTCAGAATATTTAAAAGATTTAAAGCTTGTTGATTACAAAGTTAGAATTTTAAATACAGGAACTGGAGCCGTTACTAGAGTTTCTATAGAAAGCGCAGACTCAAAACATGGTAATTGGTTCACAATAGGAGTTTCTCCAAATATTATTGATGCATCTTTTAAAGCTTTAGTTGATAGTTTGGATTATAAGCTTTTCAAGGATAATGCTCCTGCTAGTACTTGATGTCATTAAGAAATATAACTTTTATTTTACACAAACCTCAACTATCAGAAAATATAGGAGCCTGTGCTAGAGCTTTAAAAAACTTTAATTTTAATAATCTATCAATTGTTAATCCAAAACCCTCATTTCCAAATGATAAAATTATTGCAACATCTGTAGGGGCAAAGGATATTGTTAAAAAAGCAAAAGTATATGAAAATTTAGAAACATCATTAAGTAATTTGGATATATTAGTTGCAACATCTGCAAGATTTAGAAATAAAAATATTAAACATATATCAATAACTGATCTAAATAAGATTAATTACAAAAAAAAGGTTGGTTTTCTTTTTGGATCAGAAGCATCTGGATTATCAAATAATGAAGTTAGTTATGCTGATTATACTTTACAAATTCCAAGTAATAGGAATTTTAGATCTTTAAATTTGTCTCATAGTCTAATTATAGTAGCTCAAATAGTAAGTGGACTAATTTCAAATAAAAAGTTTTCCTTTGAAAAGTCAAAAAAAATTAAAAGTGCAAATAAGAATGACATTCAAAGAATGTTAAATTTGTGCATTAATAATTTAGAAAATAAGAATTTTTTTCACCCACCTGAAAAAAAACCAATCATGATGGAAAATCTAAGAAGTATTTTCTATAAACTCAATCTTTCAGAAAAAGAAACTCGTATTTTATCGAGTGTATTTGCTGGTTTAAGTAAGGAAAAGGTTGATTGACAAAACATAACTTAGGCTTATAAGACCTCATACTAATGACAAAAAGATTAAACTCTAAACATAAAGTAGATAGAAGATTAAAAGTAAATTTATGGGGGAGGCCCAAAAGTCCTTTTAATACAAGAGCCTATCCTCCAGGACAGCATGGACAAACAAAAGCTGGCAAACCTTCAGACTACGGAATTCAACTTCAAGCAAAACAGAAATTGAAGTCTTATTATGGAAACATGAATGAGAGACAGTTTAGAAATGTTTACAAAAAAGCAATCATGAAAAAAGGCGATACAGCTGAAAATTTAATTGGATTATTAGAGAGAAGATTGGATGCTGTAATTTATAGATCAAAGTTATCAAACACCATATTCTCATCAAGACAGCTTATTAATCATGGTCATGTTAAAGTTAATGGAAAAAAAGTAAATATTGCGAGTTATCAGGTCAAAGAAGAAGATACGATTGAAATTAGAGATAAATCTAAACAACTTGCTTTAATTGATATTGCTCTTGCTAACAAAGAGAGAGAAGTTCCAGAATATCTACAATTAGATGAAAAGAATAAAAAAGTTAAATTTGTAAGAGTTCCATCTTTCGAAGAAGTTCCATACCCAGTTGTGATGGAGCCAAACTTAGTAATTGAATATTACTCTAGATAATTAATTCTTAGCTTTAAAATTTATTCCTTTAGACTCAAAAAGTTTAGCGAGTTCTCCACTCTCGTACATTTCTTTTACGATATCACATCCACCAATAAACTCGTTTTTAACATATAATTGAGGAATGGTTGGCCAATCACTAAATACTTTTATACCTTCTCTTAACTTTTGATCTGCTAAAACATTTACACCTTTAAAATTTACTTCAAGAACTTTTAAAATATTTGAAGTTGCCATTGAAAATCCACACTGAGGTGCATCAGGTGTACCTTTCATAAATAGACATACATCGTTATTTTCAATTTCACTTTTAATTAAATCATTTGTTTCTTGTTCCATTTAAATTTCCTTTGTTTTAATTGCTAAAGCGTGAAGCTCATTTCCCATTTTACCTTTTAAAGAATTATACACCATTTTATGTTGTTCTATTTTACTTTTACCTGAAAATTCAGATGATGTCACTGTAGCAGAATAGTGATTTCCATCACCCGCTAAATCTTGAATTTCAACTTTTGCGTCAGGTAATCCTTCCTTAATTAAACTCTCAATTTCTTTTAAATCCATTGCCATTAGCTATCCATATACTTCTTTAACCAATATTTATGTGCATCTGCTAATTCTTCAATAGGCAAATTGATATCATCTTTATATTCGATTGATTGTCCATTAACTGTCCCCAATTCATCGAAATGTACAGAATATTTGTTTAAAATATCATTTACTTTCTTCAAACTAGCTTTAGGTATTTCAACAATATATCGAGCCTGATCCTCACCAAAAAAATATTCATATTTATTTGTTAAACCCTTAAGTGTATTAATTTTTATTCCCTTTTTTCCTTTAATACACATTTTTGATACTGCGATTAAAATTCCACCTAATGATACATCGTGGCAGCTCACAATAAGATTTTTTCTAGCTAAATCTAATACAGTCTCACCAATGTTTTTTTCGTTAAATAAATTAACTGTTGGTGGAGGACCTTTTTTTTCATTTAAAAGCTCTCTTGCAAAAATACTTTGATCTAAATACCCATCGGTTTTACCAATTACATAAACTAAGTTTCCTTCAGTTTTAAAATCCATAGTAAGCATCTGTTGATAGTCAGAGATTAGCCCAACACCTCCAATTGTTGGCGTAGGCTTTATCCCTTTATCTTTTGTTTCGTTATAAAATGAAACATTTCCAGATACGACTGGAAAATCTAGATACTTACTTGCTTCTGTAATTCCTTCAACACATTCTACAAATTCACCCATATTTTTTTCCTTTTCTGGGTTTCCGAAGTTTAAACAATTCGTAATAGCAATAGGTTTGGCTCCCACCGAAATAAGATTTCTATAGCTCTCACAAACTATTTGTTTTCCTCCAGTTAATGGATGTGAGAAACAATATAATGCAGAAGAATCTACAGATGCTGCTACCGCTTTATTGGTCCCGTGAACTCTAACAACACCAGCATCACCTCCAGGTTTTTGAATTGTATCACCCATTACTGTATGATCGTATTGATCCCATATCCACTTTTTATCTGAAATATTTGAATTACTTAAAATCTTCTTTAGACAATCTGATAGTTTTAGAGATTTAAATTCATCTTTATCAAATTTTAATTTTTGAGGTAATTTAGTTTTTTTCCAAGGACGATCATAAATTGGAGCATTTTCAGCAAGAAGATCAATTGGTATTTCGGCAACTTTTTTATTATCAAATATTAATTCTATTTTTTTTGAATTAGTTGTTTTACCTATAACTGCAAAATCTAGGTTCCATTTATCAAATATTTTCTTCGCATGTTCTTCTTTTCCTTTTTCAAGAACAATAAGCATTCTCTCTTGACTCTCAGACAACATAATTTCATATGGTGTCATTTTTTCTTCCCTACAAGGGACCTCGCTAAGATTTAATTCAATTCCAAGATTTCCTTTCGATGCCATTTCCACACTCGAAGATGTTAATCCTGCTGCACCCATATCTTGAATTGCAATAATTGAATTATCAGCCATTAACTCTAGGCATGCTTCAAGTAATAGTTTTTCAGTAAATGGGTCTCCAACTTGAACTGTAGGTTTTTTTTCTTCAATTTTGTCATCAAAAGTTGCGGAAGCCATACTGGCACCATGAATTCCATCTCTTCCAGTTTTTGAACCTACGTATATTACTGGTTTATCTAAACCAGCTGCTTTTGAGTAAAAAATCTTATTTTTATTTACTAAACCAAGAGTCATGGCATTTACTAAAATATTGCCATTATACGACTCATCAAAAGTTGTTTGGCCAGCAATCGTTGGAACTCCAATACAATTTCCATATCCACCTATGCCCTTAACAACTCCTCTTAATAAGTTTCTTGTCTTTTTATGTTGAGGTGAACCGAAATGAATTGAATTTAAATTTGCTATTGGTCTTGCTCCCATTGTAAATACATCTCGCATAATTCCACCAACTCCAGTTGCTGCTCCTTGATAAGGTTCAATAAACGAAGGGTGATTGTGGCTTTCAATTTTAAATACAATTGCATCGTCATCTCCAATATCAATGACACCCGCATTTTCCCCAGGTCCTTGAATGACCTGTTTTCCTTTAGTGTGCATTTTTTTTAAATGTTTTTTAGAGGATTTATAAGAGCAATGTTCGTTCCACATTGCGGAAAATATTGCAAGCTCAGTTAAATTAGGTGTTCTCTTAAGAAGTTCGCATATTTTTGAAAACTCTTCTTTTTTTAACCCGTGATCTACCGCAACTGCTTCTGTGACTTCCATTATTTAAAATTATCTAAGATGTTTTTGAAAAATAATGAACCATCTTCACCTGATAAATATTTATCAATCATTCTCTCAGGATGTGGCATCATTCCCAAAACATTTTTATTTTTATTCAAAATTCCCGCTATATTTTTAATAGCTCCATTTGGATTAGTTGTTTCATTTTCTGTACCATCTTCTCCACAATAAGTTACAGCTATTTGATTATTATCTTCCAATGATTTTAATTCGTCATCATTACAAAAGTAATTTCCTTCATTGTGAGCAATATGAAGTTCTAAAACATCCTTTTTTAAATCTTTAAAATATTTATTTTGTTTATCTTTAACTTTTACATAAACATTACTGCATATAAAATTAAGAAACTTATTTTGTTGTAAAATTCCAGTTAGAAGGCCAGTTTCAGTTAAGATTTGAAATCCATTACAAATACCTAATACTAGACCTCCAGAGTTAGCAAAATCAATTACTGATTTTATAATTTTTGATTTAGAAGCAATGCTTCCACACCTTAAGTAATCACCGTAAGAAAAGCCACCAGGCAATACTATCAAATCTGATTTTGGAATAGATTGATCATTGTGCCAAACCATTTGATTTTTAAAACCAAATTTTTTTAGAGCTACATCCATGTCTCTATCACAATTTGATCCGGGAAAAATAATGACTGATGATCTCATTTATTAAACTATTTTGTAATCCTCAATAACAAGATTGGCCAATAGCTTTTTACACATATCATCGACTAAAGACTTTGCTTTTTTTTCATCTTTCTCTTTAACTTCAATTTCAAAATATTTACCTTGTCTTACATCTTCTACATTTCCAAAGTTCATACCATTAAGCGTTTGTTGAATTGCCTTTCCTTGAGGATCTAAAACTCCATTTTTAAGAGTTACAATTACTTTAATTTTCATTATTTTTTTTTAATCTTTACTGCTTGTGGTTTGGTATAATTTAATGGTCTTATATTTGATTGTTCATGAAGTATATCTAGTCTTCTGGCAACTTCTTGATAAGCCTCAATAAGATTACCAAGGCCTTTTCTAAATCTATCTTTATCTAATTTTTTATCACTATTTACATCCCATAGTCTGCAGGTATCTGGACTTATTTCATCTGCTAGCATGATTTCTTTTTTTCCATTTTTTTCATATCTTCCAAATTCTACTTTAAAATCTACAAGTTTAATTCCAACACCTCTAAACATACCTTGTAGAAAGTCATTAATTCTATTTAATTCTTTATTTATTAAGTTTAATTCATATATTTCCATCCATTTAAAAGCTAAGATATGTTCAGTACTTACTAAGGGATCTCCTAAAGCATCATCTTTTAAGCAATACTCTATTAATGGATTATCTAAGACTGTCCCATCTTCAATACCCAATCTTTTAGTTAATGATCCAGTTGCAATATTTCTTACAATAAATTCAATAGGTATAATTTCAACATGCTGAACTAGTTGTTCTCTCATATTTAAACGTTTTACTAAATGATTTTTGATACCTACATTATTTAATTGAGTTAATATATGTTCAGAAATTCTATTGTTTAAAATTCCTTTACCATCCATCACTGCTTTTTTTTGATTATTAAATGCGGTTGCATCATCTTTAAAATGTTGGATAACATATTTTTTATCGTTACTTGCAAAAATTATTTTTGCTTTACCCTCGTATAATTTTTTTCCTTTTTTCATTAATTGAATACTCTTTTAAATATATAATTTACATTTTTTAAGTGTTTGTCATAAGTAAAGATTTTATCTAATCTTTTTTCACTTATTTTGCCAGTGATTGATTTATCACTTTTTAAAAGTGTTAACAGGTTTGTATTCTTTGCAAAACTAGCTTTTGCATGAGACTGAACCAGCCTATATGCTCTCTCTCTACTAAAGCCTGATTTAGTAAGCTCTAACATTACCTCTTGAGAAAAAACAAGACCTCTTGTTAAATTTAAATTTTTTATCATTGTTTTTGGATAAACAATCATTTTTTCTAAAATTCCTGACAATCTTACTAAAGCAAAATCTAAAGTTATATTTGCATCTGGACCAATATTTCTTTCAACACTAGAATGAGAAATGTCTCTTTCATGCCATAAAGAAATATTTTCTAAAGCTGGAATTACATAGCTTCTCACCATTCTTGCAAGTCCTGTAAGATTTTCACTTAATATTGGATTTTTTTTATGAGGCATAGCAGATGAGCCTTTTTGATCTTTTGAAAAGTATTCTTGTAATTCATAAACTTCTGATCTTTGTAAATGCCTTATTTCTGTTGCAACTCTTTCAACAGATCCAGCAATAATCCCGAGCACGGAAAAATAATGCGCATGTCTATCTCTTGGAATAATTTGAGTTGAAATTGGCTCAGCTTTCAATTTTAATTTTTTTGCAACATAAGTTTCGACTTTAGGATTTATATTTGCAAAAGTTCCTACAGCTCCTGAAATTGCACATGTTGATACATTTTCTATTGCATCTTTTAATCTTAATTTATTTCTTTTAAATTCTTCATAAAATGATGCTAATTTTAGACCAAATGTAATTGGTTCCGCATGAATTCCATGACTTCTTCCAATACATGGAGTTAATTTATATTTTTTTGCTTGCTTTTTTAGAACAGATAAAATTTTATCAATATTTTTTAATAAGATGTTTCCTGATTGGACCAATTGAATATTTAAAGTTGTATCCAAAACATCAGATGAAGTCATGCCTTGGTGTAGGTATCTTGCTTTAAGACCTGCTTGTTCTGTAATTGATGTCAAAAAAGCAATTACATCATGTTTAACTTTTGCTTCTATATCATGAATTCTTTTAACTTTGATTTTACCTTTTTTTTTAACTAATGATGCAACTCCTTTAGGAATAATTTTATATTTTTCCATTGCCTCAGCTGCAGCAATTTCTACATCAAGCCAAATTTTATATTTGTTTTCTTCAGACCAAATACTGACAAGTTCTTTTCTAGAATATCTTGATATCATTAATTATATGGGGGCCTCGTATAACCTTTAACAGATTCTGTGAAAATTTCATATGAATCTTCTGTGATACCAACAGTATGCTCAAATTGTGCTGATAATGATTTATCTTTAGTTACTGCAGTCCATCCATCATTTAAAACTTTTGTGTCATATTTTCCATAGTTTATCATTGGTTCAATAGTAAACGTCATACCAGGTAATAGTTCTTTGCCGGTATTTTTAGATCCATAATGAAGAATATTGGGAGGTTCATGAAAAACATTACTTATTCCGTGACCACAAAAATCTCTTACAACTGAATAACCTTTGCTTTCAACATAAGATTGAATTTCAAATCCTATATCACCAAGTTTTTTACCTGGTTTTAAAATTGATATTGCTTTCATTAATGAATTATATGTTGCTTCAATTAAATTTTTTGCCTTAACTGGTACATTTCCAATTTCATACATTCGGCTTGTATCTCCATAGTAATTGTCAACAACTGCTGTCACATCAACATTTACCACATCACCATCTTCTAAAATTCTCTCAGAAGGTATTCCATGACAAACTACATGATTTAATGATGTACAGAGTGATTTTTCAAAACCTCTGTAAAATAAAGGAGCTGAATAGCCTCCATTATCTTTTATAAATTCATAACCTAATTTATCAATCTTATCTGTTGATACTCCTGGTTTAATATAATTTGTAAGCATGTCTAAAGTTTTGGATGCAAGCTTTCCAGCAATTCTCATCTTTTCAAATTTTTCTTGATAATCAATCATCTAAAATATTAATTTTTTTTTCTATCTTAATCTCTTTAGAGCTAAGTTTACATCTATAAGCGAGAAATTTCACTCCTGCTTTTTTTGCTTTTTTGTAATTTTCAAAATAAATATGGTCAATATCTTTTGCAATTCTAAAATTATTTATATTTTGAATTTGCGTTAAAAATAAGACATGTGGCTTATATCCTTTATTAATTGATTTTATTAACATATTTAGATGTTTTGTTCCTCTTGATGTCACTGCATCAGGAAATTCTGCAATATCATTTTCTCTACTTAAAGTAACATTCTTTACCTCTATTAAATTGCTGTCACATAAAAAATCAAATCTTGTATCATCACTAAATTTAAATTCTGGTTTAATATTTTTTATATTTTTAAATTCTTCTATTAATTTATTTTTTAATCCATGATTAACAATTTTGTTAGCTCTATGAGTATTTACCCCAACGTATCTTTTTTTTGCTTTAATAATTTCTAATGTAAATTTCAGTTTTCTTTTCGGATCATTGTGTGCTGTTACTAGAACTTCATTGCCCTCATCCAAGAGTCCTTGCATAGATCCAGTGTTAGGACAATGTGCCGTTATAATCTTGTTATTTACTTTTATATCAGCGAAAAATCTTTTATATCTTTTTAATAATTTTCCTTTAATAAGGCTATTTGTAAATTTCATATAAATTTAGTTATATTTACATATGCAAAATAAAAAAGAGATAAATGCTGGTATTTTAATTATCGGTAATGAAGTTCTTTCTGGTAGAACTCAAGATGTTAATACAAGTACGTTAGCCATATGGCTAAATTCATTAGGCATACCTGTTGCAGAAGTCAGAGTTATTCCTGATGATGAAAGTATAATTATAAATACAGTTAATGAACTGAGAAAAAAATATTCATATATATTCACTACAGGAGGAATAGGGCCAACCCATGATGATATTACTGCTGAGTCTGTTTCAAAAGCATTTAATATTGAATATGGCTTTCATCAAGAAGCCTTTTCAATATTAGAGAATTATTATAAGCCTGGTGAATTTAACGAAGGTAGACAGAAGATGGCAAAAATGCCTATTAGTGCAAATTTAATTTTAAATCCATCAAGTGGAGCTCCAGGTTTTTATGTCGAAAACGTATTTTGTCTTCCAGGAGTCCCTTCTATAATGAAAGCTATGCTTGGAAGTTTAAATAATCTTTTAGTCGGCGGAGAACCAATATTAAGTGAAACAATCAATTTAAGAACTGTTGAAAGCGAAATAGCTAAATCTTTAACAGACGTTCAGAATAATAATTCTGAAGTTGAAATTGGAAGTTATCCATTTTTTAAAGCTGGTAAATTAGGAGTATCTATTGTTCTAAGATCAGTGGATAAAACAAAAATTGACAAATGTAATTCTGAAATCCTTCAATTTGTGAAAGATAAACAAATTGAAATAGTAGATAGATAATTATGCTTTATTTTGCATATGGAAGTAATTTGAATCATTTCCAAATGAAGAGAAGATGTAAAGATTCTATATATTTAAAAAAAATAAATTTAAAGGGCTATAGTCTTACTTTTAGAAGCAAATATCGTGCAGCAGATATAGAAAAAAACCCAAAGTCTATTGTACCTGGAGGTTTGTATGAAATTTCCAGAAGTGATGAAAAAAAACTAGATATCTATGAAGATTATCCAATTTTGTACAAAAAAATGTACTTTAACTATTATAATAAAATTGTGATGACTTATTTTATGCCTAAAAAAACTATTTTCAGATATCCAACTGAACGGTATCTAAATGTTATTAAACAGGGTTATAAGGATTGTAAACTAGATTCAAAATATCTTAAGAAGGCTTTAGTTAATTATTAATTAATGCATTCAAAAAAAAAAATATTTTTTCAGGGTATAATAGATGTTCTTCCTCATATGTTATCAGTAATTCCATTTGGAATTATTACTGGAGCTATAGGTATAGACTTAGGTTTTGATCCAATTCTAGTTTATGCCACATCTCTTATTATTTTTGGAGGAGCTTCCCAAATTATTTTTTTACAACTTTTATCTGGAGGCGCATCATCATTAGTTGCAGTTACTTCGGTAGGGGTAATTAATTCAAGACATTTATTATATGGAGCTGTATTATCTGAATACTTGGATAAATTAAGTTTTATTAAAAAACTTATAATATCCTATTTTATTGTTGATCAGGGATTTGCAGAATCGAATAAATATTTGAAAAACAACAAAACACAATCTAATTCACATTACCATATTTTAGGAACAGGCATTACTTTGTGGTTTTTTTGGCAACTAGCAACCATAAGTGGAATAGTATTAGGATCATTTATTCCCGAAGAGCTTGGCTTAAAATTTGCAATTCCTTTAACATTCTTGGCAATTGTTGTTAATGACATAAGAAAGTTGGATCATGTTTTCGTAATGTTAGTATCTGGTTTTGCATCATTAATCTTATTTGATGCACCTTTTAAATCTTACATAATATTATCACCAATTGTTGCCTTGCTAGCAGCATTCATAATGATAAAGATCAAAAAATGAGTTGGATTTCAATAATAGCTTCCGGGATAATAACTTATTTTTCTAGAATGGCGATGATTGCCTTAATTGATAGAGAAATGCTTGGAACAAAAGTCAAAGATGTTCTTAATTATGTGCCTGCGGCTGTATTTCCTGCAATAATATTTCCTGGAGTATTTTTTAATGATTTTGGTAATATGGTTGAACTAACGGATCCAAAAATTTATGGTGCAATAGTTGCTTTGACAGTTGGATTTTATTCAAGAAATGTAATTGCAACTATCATTTCAGGGTTATTATCTTATTGGTTTATTATATTTTTCTTATTAAAATAGAAGTGTGTATTTATACTCTAAACTTCAAAATTTGAAAAAACCGATTAAAATTGCTTTTATCGGTTGTGGCAAGTTTGTTTCAATGTTTCTTGCACAATACAACCAATTGAATAAAATTATTTTAGATTCTATCGTTGAAATTGATGTTGAGAGAGCAAAAAAAAACTGTTCAAAGAGTGGATTAACTAATGATACCATAGGTAAGATAAATTTTTCAGACAGTTTAGATAAAGTTTTAGATAGAGAAATTGATGTATACATCGAAGCTACAGGCAATCCAATTGCGGGCACTATTCACGCAAAAAAAATAATAGAAAGTAAGAGACATGTAATTATGGTTAATGTCGAAGCAGATGTTTTGTGTGGAAAATTCCTATCTGATTTAGCAAAAAAAAATAATGTTATTTGTTCAATGGCATACGGTGATCAACCATCATTAATATTAGAACAAATTGAGTGGGCAAAATTAAATGGTTTTAAAGTTGTATGCGCAGGAAAAGGAACAAAATATCATCCATCTTTTGAGTATTCCACACCAGAAACAGTTTGGGGACATTATGGATTAACTAAAGAAAGAGCTGAAAATGAATCTGGTATGAATCCTAAAATGTTTAATAGTTTTCTGTGTGGAGATAAATCATCAATTGAAATGTGTGCAGTTAGTAATGCAACAGATCTAATTTGTCCGGACAATGGATTAACATATCCTCCAGTAGGAGTTTATGATATTGCTAAAAAATTAATTCCAAAATCAGAGGGTGGTTTATTAGATTATGCTGGTCAAGTAGAAGTTATTTCAAGCATTGATTTAGATAAAAAAGATATTCCAAATGATCTTAGATGGGGAGTATATATTGTTATTAAAGCGCAAAATGATTATGTAAAAAACTGCTTCAAAGATTATGGGATGGCAACAGACTCTTCGGGGAGTTATTCAGCTATTTGGAGACCTTATCATTACATTGGATTAGAATTAGCTCAATCAATTTATTCTATAGTTCTTGATAATAAAGCAACAGGTCATACAAAAAATTTTAACGCTGAAATTGCTAGTGTTGCTAAAAAGGATTTAAAAGTTGGTCAAAAACTTGATGGTGAGGGAGGTTATTGTGCAAGAGGAAGATTAATATCTTCAAAAAGATCGAAAAAGGAAAGAACGTTGCCTATGGGTTATGCTGACAATGCAGTTTTAAAAAAAGACATTAAAAAAGATGACTATATATATTTAGATGATGTTGAACTAAATGTTCAAAAAGAAATAATTGAAGCTAGAGAATATCAATACAATTTAATATAGTTGAGATATAAATATTAATATATATAACGATGAACTTTATAACTGCCCTCGTGGTGAAATTGGTAGACACAAAGGACTTAAAATCCTTGCCCTTTTGGGAGTGCCAGTTCGAGTCTGGCCGAGGGCACCACTAATGGTAAACCCATTTATAGTTGCTGATAAAAATTTTAGATCATTAAAAATAAAAAATTCTGTCTTAAAAAGAATTAAAGATCATTCATTGTCAAAATCAAATTTAATTATAGTAATTGGTGGCGATGGTTTTATGCTCGAAACATTAAAAAAATATAATAAATACAAAAAACCATTTTATGGAATAAATTCAGGAAACTATGGTTTCCTTATGAATAAATTTTCCGAAAAAACAATTTATAAAAATTTAATTAAAGCAAGATTGGTATCGATTTCTCCCTTACAGATGAATGTAAAAACTAATACTAATTTAATTAAAAAATCTATAGCAATAAATGAAATTTCTGTTTTGAGGCAAAGTAGACAAACTGCTTCATTAACTATTTCAAATGGAAAAAAACAAATTATAAAACATCTAATTTCTGATGGAGTTTTAGTGTCCACACCTGCTGGAAGTACAGCCTATAATCTTTCTGTTCATGGTCCTATACTAAGTATTGACTCTAATCAACTTTCAATAAGTCCAATAAGTGCCTTCAGACCAAGAAGATGGAAAGGAAAGATTGTTAGTGACAAATCTAAAATCATAATCAAAAATTTAAATCCATTAAAAAGACCAATAAGCGCTGTCGCTGACAACATTGAAGTTAGAAATGCAAAAACAATATATGTAAAAACAAATAAAAAAATTAAGTTTAACTTATTATTCGATAAAAATAGAAGTCTGCAAAAAAAAATTAAAATTGAGCAATTAAGAAACGAAACTAAGTAATGGTGCCCCCGCACGGACTCGAACCGCGGACCTATTGATTACAAATCAATTGCTCTACCAGCTGAGCTACAAGGGCATGAAATGTTTTGTATTATTATTTTTAAGATTATCAAGTTTTATTTTTATATTGATTTATATGATGAAAAACTATTGCAGCGCTATTAGATATATTAAGACTTTCAACATTTTTATGAATATCTATTTTTACTAAAAAATCAGTATACTTTTTTGTATGTTCTCTCATACCAAAACCTTCTGAACCAAAAAGCAAAATATTATTTCCATCCCATTTAACTTCGTTAAATTTTTTATTACTTTTTGCCTCAAAACCATAAATCCAAAAATTTTTTTCTCTTAAAAATTTGAGAGTAGTATTAATATTAGAGACCTGAAATATGTTTATATGCTCCATGCATCCACTTGCAGATTTATACATCAGTTTACTTTCTGAGGGAAAATGTCTTTCTTTAATAATAATTCCATCAATTTCAAATGAAGTAGCACTTCTAATTAAGGATCCTATATTTCTTGGATCTGTAACTTCATCCAAGCATGCTATAGTCAAATTATCTTTTGATTTGATAAATTCTTTCAGGTTACTTTTTTCAAAATGTTCAATTTCAGCAACATATCCTTGATGAGTAATCCCATCTTTTGAACAATACTTATCCAGCTCTTTTCTTGTTTTATAATAAATCTTTAAATCTTTTAGGAGATTTTTTCTTGAACTAACTCTATGTATATTTTTTTTACTTTCCTCTGTAAGAAAAATTTTTAAAACTTTTCTTTTAGGATTTTTTAATGCCTCAATAACTGCATGTTTTCCAACTATAAAAAAAGATGATTTGTCCATTATATTTGTTGAATTTACTCTATTTTTTAAGCTAATTTCCTATATTTCTCGTATTGCATTTGTACAATAAAAATATATAAAACGCATGTTGTTTAAAGCTTTATTGAACATGGGGTGCTTCCGCCTAGATTTTATCAGGGAGGGGTACCAAAGCGGTCAAATGGGGCGGGCTGTAAACCCGTTGACTTCGGTCTTCGAAGGTTCGAATCCTTCCCCCTCCACCATTCAATAATTTTTTTTATAACATGGGGTATACTTGGGTGTTGCGGGTGTAGTTCAATGGTAGAACGCTAGCCTTCCAAGCTGGATGTAAGGGTTCGATTCCCTTTACCCGCTCCAAAAAAAAAATTAAAAAAAAAGAGGTAAACAAGTAATGTCAAAAGAAAAGTTCGTAAGAAATAAACCGCACTGTAATATTGGTACTATTGGTCATGTCGATCATGGAAAAACAACATTAACTGCTGCGATTACAAAAGTTTTAGCAGAGTCTGGCGGTGCGCAATTTACTGCTTATGATCAAATTGATAAAGCTCCTGAAGAAAAAGAGAGAGGAATTACAATATCAACTGCTCACGTAGAATATGAAACAGAAAAAAGACACTATGCGCACGTAGATTGTCCAGGTCACGCAGATTACGTGAAAAATATGATCACAGGTGCTGCACAAATGGATGGTGCAATTTTAGTTGTTAATGCTGCAGATGGTCCAATGCCACAAACCAGAGAGCATATACTTTTAGCAAGACAAGTTGGAGTACCAGCCATAGTTGTTTATCTAAATAAAGTTGACCAAGTTGATGATAAAGAAATGATCGAACTTGTAGAAGAAGAAATTAAAGATTTACTAACGTCTTATAAATTTCCTGGAGACAAAACTCCAATTATAAAAGGTTCAGCTCTTGCTGCAGTTGAAGGTAGAGATGATGAAATTGGAAAGAATTCAATAATGGAACTTATGAAATCTGTTGATGAATTTATACCACAACCAGACAGACCAAAAGATAAAGATTTCCTAATGCCTGTTGAAGACGTTTTTTCAATTTCAGGAAGAGGTACCGTTGTTACTGGTAGAGTAGAATCTGGAATTATTAAAACAGGAGATGAAATTGAAATCGTTGGAATAAGAGAAACCAAGAAAACAGTATGTACTGGAGTAGAGATGTTTAGAAAACTATTAGACTCAGGTGAAGCTGGAGATAATATTGGAGCACTTTTAAGAGGTGTTGAAAGAACAGACGTTGAGAGAGGTCAAGTATTATGTAAACCTGGCTCAATAACTCCACATACTAAATTTGAAGCTCAAGCTTATGTATTAAAAAAAGAAGAAGGTGGAAGACATACTCCATTTTTTACAAAATACAGACCTCAGTTTTATTTCAGAACAACTGATGTTACAGGCGAAGTTGAGTTACCAGCTGGAACAGAAATGGTGATGCCAGGAGATGATGCTAAATTCACGGTTAAATTAATTACACCAATTGCAATGGCAGAGAAGTTAAATTTTGCTATTCGAGAAGGTGGAAGAACAGTAGGAGCTGGAGTAGTAACTAAAATTATAGAGTAAACTCCATAGGAGTGTAGCTCAATTGGTAGAGCGCCGGTCTCCAAAACCGGAGGTTGGGGGTTCGATTCCCTCCGCTCCTGCCAAAACAAAATTATGAAAAACCCTTTAAAATTTATTCAGGATGTAAAGCAAGAAGCTTTTAAGGTTACTTGGCCAACTGGAAAAGAGGTTATACAAGGATCATTAATGGTTGTTGCTATGGCTATTGTGGCAGCTTTATTCTTTCTTTTGTTAGATCAAGTTCTTCAATTTTTTTTAGAGTTAGTTTTAAAGGTAAATTTTTAATGAAAAATTGGTATATAGTTCAATCACACTCAAGTTTTGAAAATAAAGTTGCTCAAGAAATAAAAGAGGAAGCTAATAAAGCAAATATTGCTGATAAGATTGAAGAGGTTATCGTTCCTACACATGACATTACTGAGGTAAAAAGAGGAAAAAGAGTTCAAAGGAAAAAAAAATATTTTCCGGGATATGTTTTATTAAAAACTGAGATGGACAATAATATTTATCACATGATAAAAAACTTGAAAAAAGTCAGTGGTTTTTTAGGCTCTAAAGGGACACCTATACCTGTATCTGAGAAAGAAATTGAAAAAATACTTGGTCAAATTAAGGATGGTGTAGTACAACCTAAATCAGGTGTAGAGTATAATGTAGGCGAAAAGGTACAAGTTATAGATGGACCGTTCGCATCATTTAGTGGCTTGGTCGAGGATATTGATGAGGAAAAATTGAGATTAAAAGTTTCAGTATCTATTTTTGGAAGGCCAACACCAGTTGATTTGGAATATAGTCAGGTAGAAAAGGCAAGCTAATGGCAAAAAAAGAGATAAGTGGATATATAAAATTACAAATTAATGGTGGCCAAGCAAATCCAGCTCCACCTGTTGGTCCTGCACTAGGTCAAAGAGGAATAAATATAATGGAGTTCTGTAAAGCTTTTAATGAAAAAACAAAATCATTTGCAGGTAAACCTGTACCAGTAATTATAACAGTATATAAAGACAAAAAATTTGATTTTATAATTAAATCACCACCAGCTTCTCATTTTATTAAAGAAGCTGTAAAGCTTAAAAGTGGATCAAAAGAACCTGGTAGAAATATTGTTGCAAAGATTTCAAAAAAACAATTGAAGGATATTGCGGAAAAAAAAATGGCTGATTTAAATGCTCATGATGTTGATGAAGCTGCAAAAATTATTGCAGGATCTGCAAGATCTATGGGAATTGAGGTTGTAGAATAATGGCATCAAAAAGGTACAAAAAATTACCAGAAAAAACTAGAGATTTGCAATCTGAAGCAGTGGATAAATTAATTCCTATTTTAAAACAGAATTGTACAACAAAATTTGATGAATCTTTAGATATAAGTTTGCAAATCAATAATAAGCAAAAGAAAAACGAGATCAACATTAGAACAGTTATTAATTTACCTGGAGGAAGTTCGAAAAAAGTAAAAGTGGGTGTAGTTTGTGAAGAGAATAAATCACAAGAAGCAAAAGATGCAGGAGCTGAGGTTGTTGGTGGTGATGAACTTATAGAGGAAATAAAGTCAGGGAATATAAATTTTGAAAAATTAATATGTACTCCTGGTATGATGATTAAACTTTCAAAATTAGGAAAAGTTCTTGGTCCAAAAGGACTAATGCCAAATCCTAAATTAGGATCAGTGACTAATGATATTAAAAAAGCAGTTGTAGATGCAAAGTCTGGTCAAGTTGAAATAAGAAATGACAAAGATGGAAATATAGGTGTAAGTATAGGAAATAAATCCTTCTCAGACGATAAATTAATAATGAATTATAATGCAGTAATAGATGCTTTGGAAAAAGAAAAATCAAATAATACAATTAAAGGAGATTTAATTAAACAAGTATTTATTACTTCAACAATGGGTGTTTCTTACAAAATTAAATTAGGTAGAAGTATTTAGTTATGATGAATAAAGAACAAAAGAAACAATATATATCTGATATGACAAATCAGTTTGAAAAGTCTGAGGCCGTCATAGTTACTCATTATCAAGGTTTAACAATGAATCAACTTGATGACCTAAGAGCTAAAATGAGAGAACATGGTATAAAATTTAAAATCACTAATAATAGAATTACAAAATTAGCATTAGAAAAAACTAGATGTAAAGATCTATCAAATTTATTCTCAGGTCCGACTGCCATTGCCTTATCTGAAGATGCAATAACATCAGCAAAGATTTTAACAAACTTTTCTAAAGAAAATGAAAATCTAAAGATTCTTGGTGGAATCATGGGATCTGATATTTTAGATGTTGCCGGCGTCAAAAATGTAGCTACATTACCTTCATTGGATGAAGCTAGGGCTAAAATAGTAGGAATATTGAGGTCTCCAGCACAAAAAATAGCAAGTATTTTACTTGCGCCGGCGTCAAAAATCGCTATTTTAGCGCTCGAAAAATCAAAAAAATAACCAGGGACAAGATTTAATATGGCTGACTTAAATAAAATTATAGATGAGTCTTCAAAGTTGTAACCTTGCCAAGGCATAAAAGCTACGGTTACATTTTTTCCTAGAGCTAATTCACCAACTTTAGTAGATGGGCCATCAGCAATGATATCTCCAGATTTAACTTTATCTCCAACTCTTACTAAAGGTTTTTGATTTATGCAGGTATTTTGATTTGATCTTTTAAACTTTTGCAAATTATAAATATCAACGCCTGATTTAGAGTAATCCTTTTCACTCGAAGCTTTGATGACTATCCTTTTACCATCAATTTTATCTACAACTCCATCTCTTCTCGCAACTATTGTTACTCCTGAGTCTAAAGCAACATCACTTTCTATACCTGTACCTACAAGTGGGGCCTCTGGTTTTAACAATGGAACTGCTTGTCTCATCATATTAGAACCCATTAATGCTCTATTAGCATCATCGTTTTCTAAAAAAGGTATTAGAGAGGCAGCTACTGATACAAGTTGTTTCGGAGAAACATCGATATAATCTATACTATCTGGTTTAGCTAAAATGAAATTTAAATTTTGTCTACAAGAAACTAATTCTTCAGTAAACTTACCATTTTTGTCAATAAGAGAATTAGCTTGTGCAATAGTAAATTTAGTTTCTTCCATGGCTGATAAATATTCAATGTTATCTTGCACAACACCATCTTTTACCTTTTTATATGGGCTTTCAATGAAACCATATTTATTTATTTTTGAATATGTAGATAAACTATTAATTAGACCAATGTTTGGTCCCTCAGGAGTTTCGATTGGACAAATTCTTCCATAATGAGTGGGATGAACATCTCGGACCTCAAATCCTGCTCTTTCTCTTGTTAAACCACCTGGTCCTAAAGCCGATACTCTTCTTTTATGAGTGATTTCAGAAAGTGGATTAGTTTGATCCATAAACTGAGACAGTTGTGAGGTAGCAAAGAAATCTTTAAGAGAAATAGTCAAGGGTTTTGCATTAATTAAATCTTGAGGCATTGCTGACTCAACATCTAAAGTAGTCATTTTCTCTTTTATAGCTCTCTCCATTCTGTAGACCCCTATTCTTGCTTGATTTTCAACAAGTTCACCAACTGACCTTACTCTTCTATTTCCTAAATGATCTATATCATCAACTTCATCTTTACCATCTCTCAAGTCTAGCATTTTCTGAATTATTGCCATTATGTCATCGTTTCTTAAAATTGTTATTTTATCAGAACACGACATTTCTAACCTAGAATTCATTTTAACTCTTCCAACATCTGATAGATCGTATCTATCTGAGCTAAAAAATAAGTTATTAAATATCTGGGTAGCTATCTCTATAGTTGGAGGCTCTCCTGGTCTTAAAACTTTGTAAATTTCTGTAATCGCATCATTTTTATTTTCATTTTTATCATTAAAAATACTTAATAATAAGTATGGACCTTTATTTATTGAGTTAGTTCTAGAAATTTCTAAGGATTTTATATCAGCTTCAATGAGTTTATTAATTATAGTCTCATTTATTTCTGTTCCAATTTTAAAAACATCTTCACCAACTGTAATATCTCTGTGTAAAAATTTACCATACAAAGACTCGCTAGAAACAAAAATTTCT
>CACBMY010000006.1 GCA_902540545.1 uncultured Pelagibacteraceae bacterium | reverse complement strand
CGGGAGAATGGATTGAAATAAATCCTGCCGAAGGAGCAACCACCCCGGAAACTCTCAGGCAAACGGACCGTACATATTAACTCTGGAAAGAGAATTATTCTCGCCGAAGGAGCAAATCTCTCAGGCAAAAAGACAGAGGGGGCATAAAGAGTTAATATGAGTATAAAAAAAACATCGTTATATAATCTCCACATCAAGTACGGCGCAAAGCTTGTAGAGTTTGCTGGATATCAAATGCCCATCCAATATAAAGATGGAATTATACAAGAGCATAAATACACACGTTCACACTCTGGTATTTTTGATGTTTCTCATATGGGTCAATTATTTATATCGGGTGGTGATGATCTTACAAATGATCTTGAGAAGATTTTTCCTGCGGATTTGAAAAAATTGAAAACTAACCAAAGCAAGTATTCATTTTTAATGAATAACAAAGGAGGAATTCAGGACGATCTAATAATTACCAAAACATCTGATGGATTTTTAATTATCTTGAATGCTGCATGCAAGTATAATGATTATGAAGTGATAAAATCTAAACTTGATAATCAATATAAATTAAATCTTGACGAGTCATTGTCATTAATTGCATTACAGGGCCCCGAAGCAAAAAATGTTTTAAATAAAGTTATACCTGGTTGTGACAGTCTAAAATTTATGAACGGAAATAACTATGTCTATAAAAATGAAAAAGTATACATAACTAGATCAGGATATACTGGTGAGGATGGATTTGAAATTTCTATAAAACATAGTGATGCTGAAACTTTTGTAGAAAGTTTGATAGAAAATGGATCTAAATTGATTGGTTTAGGAGCAAGAGATACATTAAGAATGGAAGCTGGTCTGTGCTTGTATGGAAATGATCTAGACAACGATACCAGTCCTATCGAAGCTAATCTAAAATGGGCAATACCTAAGAGCAGAATTGAGACTGAATTTGTTGGATCAGAAGTTTTAAAAAACCAATTTCAAAGTGGAGTAAAAAAATTAAGAGTTGGTATAAAACCAGACAGCAAAGTAATTGCCAGAGGAAATACAAAAATTTACAATGATAAAAACCAAGAAATTGGGAAGGTAACAAGTGGTACATTTGGACCAAGTGTAGAACATCCAATAGCAATGGGATATGTCGATAATAGTTATTCAACTGTAAATACAAAAATATTTCTTGAAGTTAGAGGAAAAAAAATTCCTGCAAATATTTGTAACTTACCGTTTTATAAAAAAAATTACGTAAAAGGGGAAATTAATGTCTGAAGTTAAATATTCAAAAGAACATGAGTGGATTAAACTAGAAGGAGAAGAAGCTACAATTGGAATAACCAAGCACGCAACAGAAATGCTTGGGGATATAGTATTTGCTGAACTCCCAGAGAAAGGTTCAAATGTTGATAAAGATGGAACTGCTGGAGTGGTTGAGTCAACGAAAGCTGCTAGTGATGTTTACACTCCTGTTAGTGGAGAAGTTATAGATACAAATCAAATGATAGTTGATGATCCATCAAAAATAAATGAAGACCCGGAGGAGTCTGCATGGTTTTTTAAACTTAAAATAAAAGACAAATCTGAAATGGATAGTCTTATGAGTAAAGAAGAATATGAAAAATTTGCAAAGGAGACATCAGCATAATGTTACCAAATTCAGAAAAAGATTTTATAAAAAGACACATTGGACCTTCTAAAGAAGACCAATCAAAAATGTTAAAAGAATTAAATTATCAATCAATAGATGATTTAATGAATAACACTGTTCCAGAAAAAATAATGTTTAAAGGTGAGCTTAATATCGGAGAGTCTAATTCAGAATATGAGGCGTTAAGAAAATTAAGAGCAATTTCAAAAAAAAATCATGTTTACTCAAATTTTATTGGAATGGGTTATTATGGAACTTATACGCCATATGTAATTTTAAGAAATATTTTAGAAAATCCAGGTTGGTATACATCATATACGCCTTATCAGCCTGAAGTAGCTCAAGGAAGACTTGAGATGTTGTTAAACTTTCAACAAATGATTGTTGATTTTACCGGAATGGATATCGCTAATGCTTCTTTATTGGACGAAGGTACAGCAGCAGCAGAAGCCATGGGTCTTAGTCATAGATTAAATAAAAAAGATAGTAATTTAGTTTTTGTATCTGAGGATTGTCATCCTCAAACAATAAATGTAATTCAAACTAGAGCTGAACCAATGGGTTTAAAAGTTTTAGTTGGAAAAGAAGATGAAGTTTTAGACCAATTAAAAGAAGATCTAGTTTGTGGAATTTTACAATATCCTGGAACTTTAGGAGATATTAAAGACCCAAGTGAAGCAATTAGCAAAATTCATAAGAAAAACGGTAAGGCTGTATTAGCTTGTGATCTATTAGCTCTAGCAAAATTAAAAACACCAAGAGAACTTGGTGCTGATATAGCAGTTGGAAGCTCTCAGCGATTTGGAATACCGATGGGGTACGGAGGTCCACATGCAGCATTTTTTGCAACTAAAGACGAGTATAAGAGATCGATGCCTGGTAGAATTGTTGGTGTGTCAGTTGATAGACATGGTAACAAGGCATACAGATTATCTTTACAAACTAGAGAGCAACACATCAGAAGAGATAAGGCGACAAGTAATATTTGCACTGCACAAGCTTTATTAGCAATTGTTTCAGCAGCATATGCTATTTATCATGGTCCAGATGGAATTAAAAATATTTCTGAAAGAGTTTCTCAATTAGCAAAAAGTTTTGCTGATAAAATAAAACAGTCAGGTTATGAAATTTATTCTGATTATTTTTTTGATACTGTTACAATTATTACCAAAGAAAAGACTGATCAAATTTATAAAAATGCTTTAAATCAGAAAGTTAATATACGAAAAGTAAATTCTGAAATGCTTGCTGTCTCTTTCGATGAAAGAAAAAACGTTTATAGAGTAAATCAATTATTAAAAATTTTTAATGCTGCAGAATCAATCAAAAAAGAGGATCCTTCAGTTAAATTACCTAATTTACCAAAAAATTTATTAAGAACTTCAAAATATTTAGAGCATCCAATTTTTAACTTATATCATTCAGAAACTGAAATGCTTAGATATCTTAAAAAGCTAGAGGATAAGGATATAGCATTGAATAGAACTATGATAGCACTTGGATCGTGCACAATGAAGTTAAATGCTGCTGCTGAAATGATCCCGATTTCTTGGAAAGAATTTGCAGAACCTCATCCTTTTGTTCCAGTTGAACAAATGGAAGGTTTTAGAGATTTATTTACTGACTTAAAAAATTGGTTGAGATCTATAACAGGTTTTTCTGGTGTCTCTCTACAACCTAATGCAGGCGCTCAAGGAGAATATGCAGGTTTAATGGTTATAAGAAAGTACCACTTAGATAGAGATGAAGCTCATCGTAATATATGTTTAATCCCAAGCTCGGCACATGGTACAAATCCAGCAAGCGCACAAATGGTTGGAATGAAAGTGGTTGTTGTTAATTGTGATAAAGAGGGAAATGTAGATTTCGATGATTTAAAGAAAAAAGTAGAGCAACATTCAGAAAATCTTGCAGCTTTAATGGTAACTTACCCATCTACCCATGGAGTATTTGAGGAAAAAATAACTGATATTTGTGAGTTAGTTCATAAACATGGTGGACAGGTCTATATGGATGGAGCAAATTTAAATGCCCTTGTTGGAGTTGCAAAGCCTGGAAATTTTGGTCCAGATGTTTGTCATATTAATCTGCATAAAACATTTTGTATTCCCCACGGCGGCGGTGGACCTGGAATGGGACCTATAGCTTGTAAAAAACATTTACAAGTTTATCTGCCTAATCATCCAGTAATAAAAGATTGCGGACCAACAAGTGGAATTGGAGCGGTATCAGCAGCTCCTTGGGGTAGCTCAAGTATTCTATCAATTTCCTGGATGTATATTAAAATGATGGGATCAGCAGGATTAAAGCTTGCTACTCAAGTTGCAATTTTAAATGCAAATTATATTGCTCACAGACTAAAAGATCACTTTCCGATTTTGTATAAAGGTGCAAATGGTAATGTTGCACATGAGTGCATAATTGATATTAGAAATATTAAATCTGAAACAGGGGTAACAGAAGAAGATATTGCTAAAAGAATGATAGATTTTGGATTTCACGCACCAACTATGTCATGGCCTGTTGCTGGCACTATGATGATAGAGCCAACCGAAAGTGAAGGGTTATCAGAAATAGACAGATTTTGTGACACTTTAATTAAGATTAAACAAGAAATTGAAAAAATTAAATCAGGTGAATTTGATAAAATTGATAATCCAATTAAAAATGCTCCTCACACTGATACCGAATTATCATCAGATGTATGGGAACATAAATATTCAAGACAAGAAGCAGCATATCCTGCAAGTTTTCTAAAACAAAATAAATTTTGGCCTCCAGTTGCCCGGGTAGACAATGTTTATGGAGATAAAAATATATTCTGTACATGTCCAAGCATGGATGAGTTTAAAGAAGACGCAGCATAGCCTTAATGCGAATTGCAGTAATTGGATCAGGAATCTCTGGTTTATCAGCAGCACAAAAGCTTTCCAAAAAACACCATGTTGATTTATTTGAAAGTGAAGATCATTTTGGTGGTCATTCATATACCTTAGATACTTTAATTAATGGTAAAAAAGTTCCTGTAGATATTGGCTTTATTGTTTTTAATCATGAGACTTATCCAAATCTCATAAATTTTTTTAACGAATTAAAAATTGAAATTGAAAAAAGCGATATGTCATTTTCTGTTTCTGTAAAAGATACAAATTATGAATATTGTGGCAGAGGTTTAAACGGAATTTTTGCAAACAAAGCTAATCTTTTTAATTTAAAATTTTTAAAAATGTTTTTTGATATTATAAATTTCTACAAAAAGTGTGATCAAATTAAAAGTTTAAATGAAGAGATTACTCTTGGTGAATTTCTTGAAAAAAATAAATGGTCAAAAAATTTTATTAATTTTCATCTAATCCCAATGGTTTCTGCTATCTGGTCTATGCCACCAGTAGAAGCAAATCAAATACCAATTAAATTTTTCTTAAAATTTTTTCAAAATCACGGACTTTTTAAATTAAAAAATAGACCACAATGGTACACAGTTACCAAAAGAAGCAGAACTTATGTAGAGAAAGTATTAACTCAAATAAGTGGAGAATATTTTAAAAATTATAAGATTAGTTCGATAAAAAGAAATAAAATTGGTGTTCAAGTATATTACGGTGCTAGTAACGAATTTTTTGACTATGATAAAGTTGTCATCGCTACTCATG
This sequence comes from uncultured Pelagibacteraceae bacterium, assembly GCA_902540545.1. GTDB lineage: Bacteria > Pseudomonadota > Alphaproteobacteria > Pelagibacterales > Pelagibacteraceae > Pelagibacter. The sequence goes on along the minus strand of CACBMY010000006.1, from coordinate 33,917 downwards.
CAGACGATGCATTGAAAATTTTGAGTGAGCCGACTGAGGATGAAAAAAAAATACTTTCAAATTTTAAATATAAATCCAATCTAGCAGTAATACATACTGACGATGTATGTATGCCAAACAATAAAAAAGTTTGGTCTTCATGGAATTCCTCAGTTGATAAATCAGATATTAGTAAGACATCATTAACTTATTGGTTGAACTTATTACAAAATCTGAAGACAGAAAAAAATATTTTCTTAACCTTAAATCCTTTTTTTGAAATAGATCAAAAAAAAATCCTACAAAAAGTTACTTTTACCCACCCTTATTTTGATCAAGATGCTTTGAATAATCAAAAATTATTAAAAGAAATACAAAATAAAAGAAATGTATTGTTTTGTGGAAGTTATTTTGGTTACGGTTTTCATGAAGATGGAATAAAATCATCCATTAATATGATTGAAAACCTAAATGATTAAAAATTCCAATATTTACGAAGGTAAAGTAATTCATAAAAGATTTAAGCCAAAATATCACTTTTTTAAATACAACGTTTTCTCACTCTTTTTAGATCTTGATGAAATTAATTTGATACAAAAAAAAATTAAAATTTTTTCTAACAATAGTTTTAATATTTTAAGTTTTTATGACAAAGATCACGGACCTAGAGATGGTAGTGATTTAAAAGCCTGGGTAATAGAAAATTTAAAATCAAACAATATTCAATTTGAAAACATAAAGGTAAAATTGCTTTGTTATCCTAGAATATTTGGTTACGTATTTAATCCATTAAGTATTTTTTTCGTTTATGATAATCATTCAAAAATTATAGCTATATTGTATGAAGTTAAAAATACATTTGGTGAGCAACATACTTATATATTTAAAGTCAACGACGAAAAAATAATTACAAATAGCTGTGAGAAGAAGTTTTTCGTTTCACCATTTATTGAAATGAAAAGTAAATACAATTTTAGAATCCTCAAACCTGAAAAAATGTTATCCGTAATAATTGATCAAAGTGATAAGGAGGGAAAATTGTTATATGCTTCACAAGATGGGGTTGCAAAAGAAATTAACAATAAAAATATGCTTATATCTTATATTTCTCACCCTTTAATGACCTTTAAAGTTATTGCCGCAATTCATTTTGAAGCATTAAAATTATGGTTAAAGGGAGTTAAGTTAGTTAAAAAAAACATAAAAATAAAAAATAATATTACGTTTGAAAAAAAATGAATTTTAATCTTTTGTCAGATAAAATCGTATTTAATTCTCTAAAACTAATAAAGCATGGATTTCTTGAAATTCAAAATCATGACAGCAAAATATATAAGTTTGGTAATGAGAGTGAACAATTAAGAGCAAAGATTAAAATTAACAAACCTGGTTTAACACTTCAAATAATAAAATCGGGAAGTGTAGGACTTGCAGAAGCGTACATGCGAAATGAATTTGAAACAGATAATCTAACTAATCTAATAGAAATAACAGCTAAAAATATAAAAATTGTCTATAAATTTTCAGGTATTTTTGATTTATCAATGATTAATAAATTAAAGAGTATTTTCATAAAAAATAATAAGAGTAGAAGTAAGAAAAATATTTCAAAACATTATGATTTAGGAAATGATTTCTTTTCATTATGGTTGGATCCTTCACTTACTTATTCAAGTGCAATTTTTGAAAAACAAAAAGACGATTTATTTTCTGCTCAACTAAATAAATATAAAAAGCTTACAGAATTAATAAAGCCAAACGTAGGAAATAAAATTTTAGAAATTGGCTGTGGCTGGGGTGGCTTTGCTGAATATGTGGGTAAAAATTATGATGTAAAATTAGATTGTATAACAATTTCTAAAGAGCAATTTGAATTTTCAAAAAAAAGAATATTTGAAAATGGATTGAATGAAAAAGTGAATATATTTTTGAAAGATTATAGAGATGTAAAAGACAAATATGACTCTATCGCATCTATAGAAATGATAGAAGCGGTTGGGCAAAATTATTTATTCAATTATTTTAAAAGTATTAAAAAAAATCTATCTGAGAATGGAAGGGCCGCGATACAAGCGATAACGATCGATGATAGTTTATTTGACAGATATAAAACCAAAGAAGACTTTATACAAAAATACATATTTCCTGGAGGTTTTTTGCCATCAAAAAGAAAATTATATGATTTATCTAGTAGCAACGGTTTAGAAATTAAAAAATATGAGTCATATGGCTCTCACTATTCCAATACTTTAAAAATATGGAGAGATGAATTCCTAAAAAAATGGGAAGAAATTTCAAAACATGGATTTGATAATAAATTTAAACGTATGTGGCAATTTTATTTGTCATATTGTGAAGCTGGGTTTAAATCAAAGAATATAGATTTAATTCAATTTTCCATGCAAAATAAAATTTAATATGATTAACAAAAAATTTTTTAAAGTATTTTTATTGATAATTTTCACAGGATTAATTACAAGCTGTATAAATAATCAATCTATGAAACCAGAAGATTTTAAAGATCAAAAACCAAGACTAATAATTGAAGAATATTTAAGCGGAAATGTCAAAGCTTGGGGTATACTACAAAACAGATCAGGTAAAGTTACAAGACAATTTTCAGCAGACCTAGACGGTAAGTGGGATGGCAAACAACTTATATTAGACGAAAAATTTATTTGGAATGATGGTGAAATACAAAATAGGCAATGGGTAATAGATAAAATTGATGAACATAATTACGAGGGAACTGCAGGCGATGTAGTTGGTAAGGCTAGGGGGTATTCATATGGCCCAGCATTTAAATTTGAGTATGTTTTGTTAGTTCCTGTGAAAGGAAAAAATATCAAAATTACTTTTGATGATTGGATATTTATGCAAGACGAAAGAGTAGCTATCAACAGAGCTAAGATGACAAAATTTGGAATTAAAGTTGCAGAGTTGACTGTGATGTTTGTTAAAGATTAATTTTATTTTTTTTGTAATTTAGTTAATTTCCGTATTAAATAAAAATATAATCGATCAGGTATTATTTTTAAAAATTTAAGGATCAAAGTTAATTCTTTTGGGTAGTGTATTTCAAAATTTGAACCATTAATAAGCCCATCATAAATTTTGTCTGCCGAGAATTCTGGAGTTTTTAGAAAAGGCATCTTAAAATCATTCTTATCAGTCATTGGTGTTTTGATAAAACCTGGAGAAACTAAACAAACCCTCACGCCATATCTTCCAAAATCAAAATGTAAACTTTCAGCAAGATTACTTAAAGCAGCTTTGGATGGTCCATAGCCACTTGAGTTAGGTAAGCCTTTGTATCCTGCAATCGAAGATACAATGGTAATAATACCTTTTCCTCTTTCTCGAAAATGAGTTTCAACTGCTTTTATACAATTTAATGTTCCAAAAAAATTTACTTTAAATACATTTTCAATTTGCTCTACATCAATTTCTTTTTCTTTTTTTGGATCCCAAGTTCCCGTAGAAAAAAAACAAATATCGATGTCACCAAGTTCCTTTTTTATATTTTCAAAAACAGACTTACACTTTTCCTTATCATTTACATCAAGTGGAAAAGATTTAATATTTTGATGCTTATCTTCGATTTCTTTTAATAAATTTTCTCTTCTTGCAGAAATAGCAACTGTCCATCCATTATTAGCAAATTTTAACGCAAGTGCTTTGCCAATTCCTGTACTTCCGCCGGTGATCCAAATTACTTTTTTATTCATATTTAACTGCTGTATAGTACTTAAATGCTAAAAAATAAAATTTTATCTTTTATTCTCTTTGCAATTACTACGTTTTCAGCTTCATTTATTGGAGGTTTGGTTACTATAAATTTTAAAGAACCTTGGTATTCAAATTTATCTAAACCTCAATACAATCCACCAGATTGGATATTTGGGCCAGTATGGACATTGCTTTATTTATTTATGACAATAGCCATATGGAATGCGTGGCATAAAAACACAAAAAATTTAAATATTGTATTTTTATATTTCATTCACCTTTTTTTTAATACAACTTGGAGTGTTGTTTTCTTTGGTTTCCATAATATTTCTTTAGCAATTTTAAATCTTGTTGTGTTAATTATATTTATTGTTTTATTGGTATTTAAATATAAGAATATAAGTCAATTAAGCATGTACTTGATGATTCCATATTTGTTATGGTGTTGTTTTGCATTGCTTTTAAATATAAACATTTTTTTGATAAACTAATATGGATGATGTTGTAATAGTAGGTGGTGGTATAATTGGAGCTGCAACTGCATACTTTATGTCCAAAGAAGGCAGAAAAGTAAAAGTCATTGAAAGGGATCCAACTTATAAAACTGCATCATTCCCATTATCACTTGGTGGATTTAGACGACAGTTTTTTCAAAAAGAAAATATTCTTTTAGGAAAATTTGCAAGGGAATTTATATTTCAAATACCAGAATTATTGAAAACTGAAAAAAATCCAAATCCAACAGCTAGCATGGTGCCTAATGGATACCTTCTAATGTTTGGACCAGATCATGCAGAAGAGCAATACAGAGCTTTAGAAAATCATAAAGAATGTGAAGCGGGTACAAAAAATATTAAAGGTTCTGAATTGAAAAAATATTTTCCTTACATTAATGAGGAAGGAATTGAAACTGCAACATTTACTGATAACAAGAGCGAGGGATGGATTGATCCATTTTTATTTCATAGCGCATTAAAGCATAAAGCAATTGATCTTGGGGCAGAATTCATTAAGGGAGAAGTTAAGAGCCTATCTGAAATTAATGCAAAGACAATTATTTCTGCAGCTGGGTGTTGGACTAAAGAACTACTTGAAGATATTCCTGTAGTACCTCAAAAACATACAGTCTTTAGAGTTAAATGTCCTAAACATATTCCAGAGATGCCATTATCCGGAGATCTAACAACAGGAGTATATTGGCGACCAGAAGGAAAAGAATATTTAGCAGGTTCTCCAATTTCAGTATTTGATGCAGAAGATCTTGAACCTGCATGGAATGATTTTGAAGAATTAGTTTGGCCTGCTCTTGCAAAAAGAATACCAGCATTTGAAGAACTAAAGTTAACAGGTGGATGGGCTGGATATTATGATTGTAACAAATTAGATAATAATGCTGTAGTTGGAAAACATCCAAAATATGAAAATGTTTACATGGCCTCAGGATTTACCGGCAGAGGTTTAATGCAAGCACCAGGAATTGGTAGAGCTCTAACTGAATTAATAACTACAGGCAATTATCAAACTATAGATATTAGTGTTTTTGCAGTCGAAAGAGTATTAAATAGCTCAGCAAGACCCGAGCCCTACGTCTTATAATTTTTTTACGTAAACTCCCATCATCCCATTAAAAAAAGATACAGCAATTATAAGAATTTGACCTTTTAGTGAGTAAAAATCAAATGATGGATAAAAACTGATAGCTATACTCAAAAAAATATAGGTTAATAAAAAGGGTCTATAAAACTTCTTTAAAAATTTCATAAAAATTCTAATTAAATTTTTACAAGCATTTTTCCTATGTTTTTACCTTCTAATAAATCAATGAATGATTTTGGCGTATTTTCTATACCTTCGTAAACAGTTTCTTTAAATTTAATTTTATCTTCTAATAACCATTTAGTCATATCGGTTTCAAACTGTTCTCTATCATTTTCATGATCAAAAATTATAAAACCTTTAATAGTTAGTCTTTTTACAAGAACATGAGCCATATTTTTTAAACCAGAGCCAGGATTAGTTGCATTCATTTGGGATATCCTTCCACAAATTACAATCCTTCCAAAGTTCTTCATTTGAAAAATAGCTGACTCTAAGAAATCACCACCTACATTATCAAAATATAAATCAAATCCTTCAGGACAAACTTCTTTAAGATGCAAAACAAGATTTTCAATTTTTTTATAGTTAAACGCATGATCAATTTTTAAATCATTTTTTAACCATTTAACTTTTTCATCTGATCCTGTACTTGCAATTACTTTACAACCCATATTTTTTGCAATTTGACAAACAGTAGATCCAACACTACCTCCAGCTGAAGAAACAAGGATTGTTTGACCTGGTTTTAATTCACCATGTTTAAAAAGTCCTATATACGCTGTATGACCTGTCATTCCAAGTGGACCTAGATATGTTTGTATAGGAATATTCATTGGCTCAATTTTTTTTAGATCATTGGAATTACAAACAAAGTAATCTCTCATTCCAAAATTACTAAAAACAATATCTCCTTCTTTAAAATTTTTGTCTTTAGATTCTTTAACTATTCCTAACGCATAACCTTCCATCTCTTCACCAATATTAAAAGGTGGTTTATAGTTTTTTCTTTCAGTCATCCTTGCCCTCATATAAGGATCAACTGAAATCCATAAATTTAAAACCAATATATTGTTCTTGGCATCTAAAGATATCTCTTTTGTTTTTATTTCAAAGTCAGTTTCTTTTGGCAAACCTGTAGGGATATAGTTTTTTAAAGCTACGAATTTGCTTGTTACAGGCATTAATTATGATCCCCAAATAATATCAAGTATTCTCTCTCTTTTGCATGCTTTCTTATATTTTAAATAATTTTCTAAATATACTTGATAGTAATCTTGATGTTTATCCTCTGCTTTGTAAAAAATCTCAAATTCTTTAACATATGTGACTACCTTCTTTTTAAATTTCTTTTCTAATCTTTTTATATCTTTCTCAATTAAATCTTTCTGATAATCATTTTCATAAAATGCTACAGATCTGTAGCTGTATCCTTTATCGCAAAACTGGCCATAAGCATCAAATGGGTCAATATTAAGCCAGAAGTTTTTTAAGAGTTCTTTATAGGATATTTTCTCTTTGTCATAAATTATTTCAACAACCTCAAAATGACCAGTATCTCCATAGGTGACTTCTCTATATGTTGGATTTGCAGTGATCCCTCCTGAGTAACCTGATATAACTTCTTCTACACCTTCCAACATTTCAAAAGATTCTTCCATGCACCAGAAGCAACCTCCTGCAAAATACGCTTTATCTTTTGAATGAGAGAATGATGTCGATACAAGAAATAATAGTAAAAAGTAGTAAAATAACCTCATATCTAAAATATATAATAATGAGGGTTTAAATCTATGGTATTAAAGGTAGCTACTTATTTAAGTAGCATACCTTTAATAAATCTATTTTATTTTTTTTGATATTTAGCAGCTTCTTCTGATCCACTAGTTGCAGACCCTTTACTGTAAGAATGCGCACCCATTCCTGCTAATTGGCCATCTTTTACGATCAAATATTGATTTCTAATTTCTTTTCCTTCAAAGAAACATTCCAATATTTCTCTAACACCATCTGCATATCTTGCTTGAGCAGATAAAGATGTACCAGAAGTGTGAGGTGTCATTCCATGATTTGGCATTGTTCTCCATACATGGTCGTTTGGAGCAGGCTGTGGAAACCATACATCACCTGCGTAACCACTTAGCTGTCCACTTTTTAGGGCTTTAGCTATTGCATCTCGATTACAAATTTTACCTCTTGCAGTGTTAACTATGTATGCTCCTTTTTTCATTTTACTTATCATTTCATCATCAAACAAATTTTCAGTTTCAGGATGAAGTGGGCAATTAATTGTAACAACGTCGCAAACTTTTACCATAGACTCCACTGATTCATGAAAAGTTAAGTTTAGTTCTTTTTCAACACTGTCAGGTAATTTATGTCTGTCAAAATAGTGCAAATGAACATCAAATGGTTTCATTTTTCTAAGTGCATCTAATCCGATCCTTCCAGCAGCAACGGTTCCTATATGCATTCCTTCAACGTCATAACTTCTTTGAACAGCATCTGCAATATTCCATCCACCTTCATTAACTATTCTATGTTGATTGTGATAATCTCTAACCATTGAAACAATCATCATTACTATGTGTTCAGCAACTGATCTAGAATTACAGAAAGTTACTTCAACAACATCAATTTTATTATCCATTGCTGCTTGTAAATCAACGTGATCAGAGCCTATTCCTGCTGTTATTGCCATCTTAAGGTTTTTAGCTTTAGCGATTCTTTCTTTAGTTAAATAATAAGGGAAAAATGGTTGAGAGATAACAATGTCAGCATCAACAATATGTTTATCCGCTTCGCAACCATCTCCATCTTTACTGTTAGTAACAACCAATTCGTGTCCATTACTCTCTAAAAACTTTCTCAAACCAAGTTCACCTGAAACACAACCAAGTAATTGGCCTGGTGTAAAATCTCTTCCTTTAGGCGACGGCAATGTCATTCCATCTGGATATTTCTCTAATTTTGGTAAATCCGACAGAGGATAAGATTTAGGCATTCCTCCTTTTGGATCATCATACAATACACAAAGTACTTTCATTTTTACTCCTATTACTAGCTTCTCTAAGCTGAATTATTAATTATTATTTGAAAAGACTAGCACAAGTTAAATAGGACTAGCAAACAAATTGTGTTTATTTTGGGTAATTCCTTTTAGCAATAAATTTGTTCAAGATTATGCCAAAAACTATCACAATAATTGATCCGCTTATAACTGGGGAAATTAAATATTCAAATGAAACTGACCCCATGATCACAATTATAGGATTTCCTCCTGCAGGAGGGTGGGTTACATTAAGAATAATCATTAATCCGACACCTATTCCAACAGCAAAAGGTATAATAATATATATCGGAAGTGGAACGAAATTCACAAATATCACACCAACAAGTGAAGTTAAAAAATGACCAAAAAATATATTTTTAGGTTTTGCAAAAGGACTTTCTGGATACCCATAAAGCAAAACCATTGTAGAACCAAAGGAAGCAATCAAAAATAATCCATAAGGTGTTTTATAAGTAAGCAATGACAAAACCCCAATTGTCATAGTAGAAAATATTGCAGCGATAGCAGGTTTTTTTTTATCTAAATTATTCATCAATGCTGAGTTTCTTAATTGCAATTAATGGCATTAATACACAGTTTTTTCTAGATATATTTTTTTTATTAAACAATTTATTAAATTTATTTAGATTTTTTGGCAAAGGTTTAATTTCATTTTCAAAATAATCGATAAGATTTTTTAATAAATAATTAATTTTATTTTTACTTTTTTTGATAAGTTTATGAGATATTAAGCTTGCAGAAGCTTGACAGTAAACACAGGATTTTGTCTGATACCCAATATCTTGTATTATATTTTTCTTAATATTAACTCTTATTTCAATTATATCGCCACAAGTTTTATTTTTATATTTCGATCTATGAGTGTAATCTTTCAATATTTTATTATTAGTCGTGTCGGATGCAATTTTTATTATATCTAAATCCATATTTATTTAATACTATCACTAAAAATTTATAAAAAATAAATTAATTTATGCCTGATTTAAAAAATCCTAAAGTAGCTATTCCAATTGTTTTATTTGCAGGCATACTTTGGTCATTTGGACCATATGTTGTAAGACATATAGACCAACCCGAAACTGTCCCTTGGCAATACTTGTTTGCAAGAGGCATTGTTATTTTTTTATTGCTGAATGTTTACTTATTTCTGGAAGAAGGAATTTCATTTTATAAAAATTATTTTAAAATTGGGATATCTGGAATTATAGGTGGTGTCGGTTTAGGAACAGCAATGATAACTTTTATTTGGTCAATTACTAACACGACAGCAGCAGTAACTTTATTATGTTTAGCTGCAATGCCTTTTATAACCGCGCTACTTGGTTTTCTATTTTTGAAAGAAAAAATTTCAATCACAGTTTGGATATCAATTTTAGTCGCTGCATTTGGTATAATAGTAATGGCCTACGGTAATACCGAAGAAAATTCTTTAATTGGTCTAATTTTTGGATTAGTATCTGCACTAGGTTTTTCAATTTTTTCAGTAAGTCTGAGATGGAGAAAACAAACTCCTAAGTTTACAACTGTTGCTATAGCAGGATTATTTTGTTTTTTATTTTCAACAGTTATGCTTTTAAATAACGATGCAAATTTCTTATCTTCAAATAAAAATGAAGCATTATTTGCCACTCATGGAACACTTGTGTGCATGGGCTTAATTCTTTATTCAATTGGATCTAAACATATTCCTGCAGCTGATTTAACGCTATTGTCTTTGACTGAAGTAATAGGAGGAATATTTTGGGTTTGGCTGCCATGGCTTGGAATAAATGAAATTCCTTCAACTAATACAATTATTGGTGGCTTCTTTATTTTTTTAGCTATTTTTTATTATAGTATGATAATGCAATCTAATAGAAGATTTATTGGATTAAATTAATTTTACATGGTTCAAAATAATAAGATTGTTAATAGTTGGAATGAATGGGATCCATTAAAACATGTAATTGTTGGAAGAGCAGATGGTACTTGTATTCCAGCACCTGAACCTGCTTTAGATGCTAAAGTTCCAGAAGACTCTGATATGCGAGGAACTTATGGTCCAAGAACTAAGGACACTGTCGATAAAGCTAATGAACTATTAGATAACTTTTCAAATTTGCTTGAAAAAAGGGGAATAAAAGTTGATAGACCAACACCTTTAGATTTTAATCAACCAACATCAACTCCTGACTGGAAAGCCGAAACTATGTTTGGATGTATGCCACCTCGAGATGTTTTGTTAACTGTGGGAAATGAAATATTAGAAGCTACAATGAGCTACAGGTGCAGATGGTTTGAGTACCTATGTTACAGACCATTATTAAAAGACTATTATAATAAAGATCCAAATATGAGACATGAGTCAGCGCCAAAACCCAGATTAACAGATGCCGATTATAGAAAAGATTATTTATCAGATAAAATTGGTGTAACTAAAAGACTTGAATGGACAGAAAATAAATACTTTGTCACAACCGAGGAAGAGCCATTATTTGATGCCGCAGATATTTTAAGATTTGGAAAGGATTTGGTTGTACAACACGGATTTACAACTAACTTAAAAGGAATTGATTGGATAAAAAGACATTTTAAGGATCATAGAGTTCATGCTGTAAATTTCCCAGGCGATCCTTATCCAATTCATATTGATGCAACCTTTACCCCAATTAAAGAAGGGTTAATTATTAATAATCCACAACGAAGACTTCCAAAAGAACAAAGAAAATTATTTGAAGATAATGGATGGGAAATTATTGATGCTGCACAACCTGCTCATAATACCCCACCACCACTTTGTTACTCTTCAGTATGGCTATCAATGAATGTTTTAGTTCTTGACCCTAAAACTGTATGCGTTGAAAAAAGTGAAAAATATCAAGCTGAACAGTTAGATAAATTAGGTATGGAAGTTATCCCTGTAGAATTGAGAGATGCATATGCTTTTGGTGGAGGCCTTCATTGTTGTACAGCCGATGTTTATAGAGAAGGTACTTTAAAAGATTATTTTCCAAAACAATAAAATGAACGCAAAAATTAATACAAAACGTAAAAGAGTAAAATTTGCTTCAGACAATGTGACAGGAGCTTGTCCAGAAGTTTTGGATGCAATTATCAAAGCAAATGATGGTATTGCTCCTCCGTATGGTAACGATGAAATTTCAGGTGTGTTACAAGAAAAATTTTCTAAAATTTTCGAAAAGGATGTAATTGTTTACCCCACAGCATCAGGAACTGCATCAAATGCTTTAGCACTTTCTGCTATTTCTCCATCATTTGGAAATATTTATTGCCATAAATTTTCTCATATCAATGTTGATGAGTGTGGAGCCCCTGAATTTTATACAGGTGGAGCAAAACTTGTTCCATTAAACGGTAAAGACGGCAAAATAACAGTTGATGAGCTAAATGATAATATTGGAGGGTTTGGAATTGTGCATCATACTCAACCATCTATTGTTAGCATAACTCAAGCAACAGAAACTGGTGAAGTTTATACTTTAGATCAAATTAGAAATATCTCTGAAATTGCACATAAAAAAAAATTAAAAGTACATATGGATGGTGCTAGGTTCGCTAATGCGCTTGTTTCACTTGATGTTACACCTGCAGAAATGACATGGAAATCAGGAATTGACATATTATCTTTTGGGGCAACGAAGAACGGATGTATAGCAGCTGAAGCAATTATTATATTTAATAAGGAATTAGTTGGCAATTTACCTTTTTTGTTAAAAAGATCTGGTCATCTATTGTCTAAAATGCGTTTTGTTTCTGCACAATTAGATGGATATATCTCAAATGATGTTTGGTTAAAAAATGCAAGACATGCAAATCTGATGGCAAAAAAATTAAGCGATGGTTTAGTTTCTAGTAATCAAGTTAAACTTGAATATCCAACTGAGGCAAATGAAGTTTTTGTTAAACTGCCAAAAAAGATGGTTGAGCATTTAAATTCAGAAGAATATATGATGAGCAATGAGGAATTAGGCGGTAAGACGGTTAGACTTGTTACAGCTTGGAATACCAAAAGTAGTGAAGTAGAAGAGTTTCTAAAAACTATATCTAATTAACTAGGATTTTCTTTTAAAAATTTAATATAGTTGATTACTTCATCAAATTTGTCATCAGGAATATCTTTATAAGTAGAATTAAATTTGTTTTTTACACATATTGCTACATGAGCATATGGATTTCTTCCTTTTGGATGATTTGGGTGATCAGGAAGTTGACCATGTAAATAATCGCCAGCTTCCTGTATCACTTTCCACAGTTTACTTGCGTTTTCTTTATTCACACAGACCAATTTCTTGATTTATCTCAAAAAGTTCTAAGATCAATTAGATTAATAGAGATTCAACAAATTCCCAATTTATAAGATTATCAACAAATTTATCTAAATATTCAGGTCTTCTATTTCTATAATCAATGTAATAAGAATGTTCCCATACATCACAACCAAGTATTGGTTTTAAGTTATCAATTAAAGGATTAGCAGCATTAGCTGTTTTTGTAACAACTAATTTATCATTATTTAAAGATAACCAACACCAACCTGATCCAAACTGAGTTATACCTGCTTGTTTGAATTCATCTTTGAATTTTTCAACACTTCCAAAATCTTCAACAATTTTTTTCTCAAGTTTTGACGGAATATTTCCACCACCTTTTGGTTTCATGCATTTCCAAAAAAGATTATGATTCCAATGCTGACTTGCATTGTTAAATATCCCTGCTTTAGAGTTATCTTTAGAGCTTTTTACAATTATATCTTCCAATGACATTTCAGCCATGTCCGTATCTTTTATAAAATTGTTAAGATTTGTTATGTAGGTTTGATGATGTTTTCCGTGATGTAATTCTAATGTTTCTTGTGACATTATTGGAGACAAAGCCTCATTAGAATAATCTAGTTTTGGTAATTCAAATGTCATAGTTATTTTTTATAATATTTTCTTGTAAATAAACTTAATTAAGTTGACGCAATTAAATACAAAATTAGTTTTCTAAAGCGTTTTCTTCTCTCATAAGAATAGGTCGACCATCTTGAGCAGTGTTTAAAGGTATAATCTTACCATTGTATCTTGCGCATAACGTAGGTGCACTTCTCACTTGTTCTCCCAAATTTACTTCTAAATCTGCTATAACTAATTCAACCCCTTTCAATATACTCAATATCTTCATTATTCCTCCGTTTTATGATGATGGCTTAAATATTAAACACAAGCCGTTATTACAATATCTCTTTCCTGTCGATCCAGGACCGTCTTCAAAGACATGTCCGTGATGAGCACCACATTTTGCACAATGGTATTCAATTCTTTTCATGCCAAAGCTGTAATCAACCTTAGTTTTAAAAGCTCCAGGAAGCGCCTCTGTAAATGATGGCCAACCAGTTCCACTATCAAATTTCGAGCTAGACTTAAATAGTTTAGCTCCACAATTTGCACAGTGATAAAAACCTTCTCTTTTCTCATAATTAAGAGGGCTTGAGAATGGTCGTTCGGTTGCTTCCTCAAACATTATTTTTTTTTGGGCTTCTGTTAAATTTTGATTAATTATTTTTTTGGTTTCAGCTAATGAAATTTTGTATGGAAAAATACTGTATAATAATGATCCAAATATAGATAATTTTATAAATTTTCTTTTGTTCATAACTTTCTTAATAGATCAATATTACTTTATTTGAATGAGATATTTTGACAGTTTCGATTTTAAATTGGTAGCTCCATAATTAATGAAGCTACCAGTTATATTATTGTCCAGGAGCTTTATAGCCACTTGATACTTTTGTTGCATGATTTGCAATTTCATTCATTGGTGTTTCCTCACAAATGGCGATATTTTTAAGTGCACCACTTCCCTCAGTAGCCATTTTTATAGCAGCCATTTGCTCAAATGTGCCATGAGTTTCAACTATAAAGTCATAGGGTCCTCTTAAATATGTGTAAGATTTCATTTCAGCACCAACACTTTCAGAACACTTTCTAGCAACCTCAGATCTATCTGATCCTGGATCTTTTAAAAAGCCTGCGAATGCTTTCTCTGTAAAATTTCCCATTAAAAAAAATTTAGCCATAGATACCTCCTTGAAATGTATTATAGCACTTAAATAATTTTTTTTAATATTTTATTACTTTATAAAAAATTTATTCTCGTCCAATTTGTAATAATTGAGGTGGTTCAAATACTCCACTTTGTATTTCGCTGTTTGATATATTTATCATGGATTTGGCAACTATTTCTGCATTTATCGATTTATATTTTTTTAAATCTCCAATTAAAATTGGCGATATACATTTCATGGCGAAAATACCTATTTTTTCTCCCAATCTTTCCTCTATTCTTTTTCCAATTAAAAATGAAGGTCTAATTACAATAAATTTTTTAAAGTTTAGTTTTCTTAATTCTTCTTCAGCCATACCTTTATTTTTTAAATACAAATTTGTTTTTTTTGAACTGGCACCCAATGAAGAAATATAAGTAAAATTTTGTACACTATTATCGCTACAAATTTTTCCAATTGTTACAGGTAAATTGTATTCGGTGTTTATATAATCTTGTTTGTTAGGTGTTTTTTTTCTTGTAGTTCCAATGCAAAAAAAACAATCATCGCCTTTTATTTCTGATTTAATATTTTCTAATTTTGTAAAATCTGTTTGAATAACTTCTATTTTGGGATCAATTTTTGAAGTAGAAGATCTTACAAAAACCTTAATTTTTTTATATTTTTGATCATTAGTTAACAGTTTAAGTAATATTCCACCAATTAATCCAGTTGATCCGAATATTAATGCTGTTTTCATAATTTTGAACTTACACTAAATTTTCTTAAATTCGTTCAAATTATTTGGTTCATCTATTGGTTCAGTTGAAGGATTAAGTTCTATACCGGCTGGAGTAATTGTTTGAGGCATAGGTACAAATTGTGAATCTGGGTTATCTCCAGATTCTCTAATTTGCATTCTATATATTCCAAATAAACCAATAAATGAATGAAATATAATTAAAAAAATAAAAAATCCATTTTCTCCTAAAAATTCCATAAATAATGAGCACATAAAAGGACCACAAATTGCACCAAGACCAAAAACAAATTGTAATCCTGCTCCTGCTGCTACAAATTTTTCTTTTGGTATAAAATCATTTGTGTGTGCAAAAATTAATGCAAACATTGGTAGACTACAAAAAGAAAAACACATTATACAGATATAAAAAAATAATTTTGATGTAGCTAAACCTGCAGGCATATACATTTGACCCGAAGAAATAATCGCCAAAAAACAAAATAAAGCTGCTCCAAATGTTGTATAAATAATTACAATTCTTCTATCCAAAACATCTGATAATTTTCCAATTGGCCATTGAGATATAGCTCCAGATATCGCAAATAAAAATGTTACTATTGAAACTTCTAAAATACTAAAATTCATCGATGTAGCATAAACTGCAATCAATGAAAAAACAGCAGAATGTGATATTCCAATTAAAAACGAACTTACAACACCAAATGGTGATGATTTATAAACTTCCTTGAGTTTCATACCTGATATTTTTTTAAAGTTTGGAGCCTTTCTTTTTGTTAATAATATTGGAACAAGAGACAATGACATAAATAAAGATATCAATATAAAAGGTTGAAAGTTTTCTGGTTTACTAAAGTTTATGAAAAACATTCCAATCGCCATAGAGGCATACATAACAATCATATAGATTGATAAAACACTACCTCTATTCTTATTTGTAGATCTATCATTTAACCAGCTTTCAGCAATTGTATAAAGGCAAACCATGCTAAATCCAGAAATCATTCTAAGCACGAACCATGAAATAGGATTTACAAAAATAGAGTGTAATAATACCACAATTGAAGTGACAGAAGCAAAAGCTGCGAACACTCTAATATGCCCAACTCTATGAATTAATGATTGTATAATTTTTGCTCCAATAAAATATCCAACAAAATATCCAGAAAACAAAAAACCTGTCGATGATAGACCAAAATTTTCTTTAACTGCTCTAACACCTAAAAGAGTACCTTGAAAACCATGAGCGAGCATTATAAATGCCATACCCATAAAGAGAGCCCAAGAGTTTTTTATAATTTTGTTCATAAAATTAGCGGTGTTTATGGGCGATCTAATTTTAAATCAAGACAAATTTGTGACAAAAAGAAAAATAATTTTATTTAGAAGAAGATTTTAATTTTAGATAAGAGTGAATAGCTATAGTGAAAATAATTACAAGTCCACCAACTATTGTCTCTATACTCGGCTGTTCTTTGATAACTAACCAAACCCAAATGGGTCCTAAAATGGTCTCTAGAAGAAAAAACAGATTAACTTCCTCGGCAGGTATAAATCTTGGAGCAATCGTCACCAAAACGAATGGTATTGCTACACACAAAATACACATTAAAGGTATATAAATCAGGTCTTTTTCAACTAACTCATAACTTTCAACGAAAAAGAGAGCAAATAGAGCTACTGTAAGCTTACCGACAACTGCTGAAGGTAGCAAATCTCTATCTTTTGCCGACCTGATTATTACCGCGTTGGTGGCGAGTCCAAAAGCTGTTGTTATACCCATAAGATCACCAAATAAGTTACCCATCTCTAGAGAGTCATAAAATATATATATTACAGCTACTAAAGTAATAGCTATAGCTATCCAGGTCTTCTTATCGGGAACCTCTTTTAAAAATATTGCACCAAGGATTGCTGAAAGCATAGGTGCCATCGCAATCATTATTAATGTATTTGCTACATTTGTATTTTGTATTGAAATTATAAATGTGATGTTACAAATCGAAAAACTAATAATATAAAAAATACCAGCATAACCAACATTCAAAAATGCTTTAATAAAGTTTTTTTTATAAAATATGAGAAGTCCAATTAATACAGCTACAAATGGTATCGCACCTCTATAAAACAATAATCCCCAAGTATCTATAGAAGATAATCTTATAAAAAGTGAATCTGGTGTGATGAACATCACAGCTATAAATGCAAGGGATGATCCTTTTTGCTGATTTGACAAATTTTTCAACTATAAACCTTTCCAAAAAGTCTTAGCCAAGTTTATCTGAGATAAATCAAAATATGTTTTTATACCCGTTGGTGATGTTACATTTATATCTCCATTTAACTTTCCATCAATGAAGTCTATTCCTGCAAAGTATATTCCGTCTTTCTTAATTTTTTTTGCAATAATATTTGAAACTTTTAGCTCTTTATTACTTAAAAATGCGATTTTAGGTTTTGCACCTTTGCTCATATTGCTCAATATTGATCCTGATTTTGGAACTCTAGATATAGCCCCACAAACCTTACCATTTATAATAAAAACTCTTTTATCTCCAAACTTAATTTTATTTAAAAATTTTTGACACATAATGTGACCATGTTTTTTCAATATTTGTTTTATTTTAAGCAAATTAAGCTTTCCTGAAATAAGATTTATATCATTGCCACCATAGCTATGAATAGGTTTAATTATTATCTTTTTATGTTTTTTGAAAAATTTTTTAATTTCAATCAAATCTTTAGTAAATATTGTATCCGCCATATAGTTTTTAAAATTTAAAGAATAAAATTTTTCTGAAATATTTCTTACTGAAGTAGGATCATTAATAATTTTTGTTTTATTTTTGATTCTATCCAACATTAATGTTGTAGATATATATTCTAAGTTAAAAGGTGGATCCTGTCTAATTAAAATATATTTTGCTAAGGATAAGTCTAATTTTGATTTTTTTAGAATTTTATAAAATTTCTTTTTTGAATAATCTATTTTAATAAAATATCCTTCACTTACAGTTTTTCCTCTTATATTCGATAAATTTTCTGGATAATAATAAAATAATTTATAACCCTTGTTTTGAGCTTCGTGAGCTAAAAAAATAGTAGTATCTGTTTTGATATTTATTTTTTTTAAATTATCACCTTGTATAGCAACAATTTTATTGGTCATATAAATCATTCAAATTTTCAGAATTTGAATACTTACTTATTATATTATCAGCATTTGTTTTTTTATTTTTTATAATTTTTTCTAAGTGATCTAAAAACTTTGCTTCACTTAATTTTTTTCTATTTAAAAAGTCTCTCTTTTTTAATCCTGATTTTGATATGTCTAATAGTCTCTCTGCCCAATACGAAATATCCTTGCCCATCAAATTAGTTTTTAAGCCATTTTTAGGGGCATTTTTATAAGCTGAAAGCACTTCATTAGCTTCCCAATTTTTAATTAAATCTAAAGCTTCCTCCAGATTTCCATAAATTAATCCAGTGAATAGAGCGGGACCAGCACATAAACACTCCCATCCGCACGCATCCATTGATCTTAATTCGATATATTGTTTTAATCTGTTCTCTGTAAATATTGTTCCTAAATGTGTATCAAGATCATTATTGCTAGGAATTTTATTTCCAATTTCTTTAATTTCTCCACTCATAAAGTTTTTAAATAAATATTTTTTTCCAGATATATAATTACCTTCACTTTGTAAAAATAAGATTGGATAATTCATAATATAATCTGCATATTTTTCAAAATTTACGTCTTTTAAAAAAAACTCAGGCAATCCACCTCTAGATGTTTCTTGCCAAACTTTAGATCTGTAAGATAAGTATCCACTATTACTTTTTTCAACTATAGAGGAATTTGCAAAAAGTCCGATAGATATTGGAACTAAATTATTTGCCAACTTAAATTTTTTTATAAAATCTTCTTCTGAGGTATAATCTAAATTTAATTGCGTACCTGCAGTTTTATACATCATGTCCAAACTTAGTTTTCCTCCAACAGGCATATCTTTGGTCATAACCTCATACCTTTTTTTTGGATTATTAGGTATATCCTTAAGTTTAGATATAGGATCATATCCAGCGCTTACTATTTTAAAATCTAATTTTTCAATTACCTGATTTAACTCAAATAAATATTCATGAGATTCAGCACAAGCTTCGTGAATATTATTTAATTTTGCTCCAGATAGCTCTATTTGATTACCGGGCTCTAAAGTAATACTTTTACTATTCTTAGTTAACGCTATTGGATTTTTTTCTTCAAAAATAGGTTTCCAGCCAAACTCATATAAATTTTCAAACATTTTCATGATTTTGGAATAATCAATTCTCGTATTTGTTTTTTTATCAAAAATAAATTTTTCATGCTCAACTCCAATCTTCAAATTAGATTTATCCTTTGAGCCTGACTTAAAATGTTCTATTATTTGTTCCTTTGTTTCTATCATTAGCTTATATTGTTTCTTTTTAGATAATCTTCAATTTCCTTTATATTACTTAATTTGTTAGAGCAAGTTTGATTTTTACATATAACAATTTTTGCCTCTTTTACTTCATTATCTAGATATTTAAATGTAGCCCTGGTAAAAAATTTTTTTTGCAAATACTTTTTTATATTAGGATCTAAATTTTGCTTTCCATGAATTGTAAAAGATATATTTTCATTACAAATATCCAATGATTTTACAAAACTAAACATTTGTGCAAAGTTTGAGTTTAAAACTTGGTGGAAACTTTTTTTTAAAATATCAATTTTTTCAAACCATATTTTATCGCTAGTTATAATATATATTTTATTACATAAGTTTAAATATACACTATTTCCATTTGGTATATTATTATCATTTAGATCTACTGGTTGTACAAATAGATCATTGTCTAATATTTTATTTTTCTGCATTAAGCCTGATTTTTTATCAAAGAAGTATTCCCAGGTTTTTATTAAAATATCTTTTGCTTTTTCGATGTATTTAACGTCACCATCTAACTCATAAATAGTTATCAAAAGACTAGCATAGTATACGTAATCCTCCAAAAAAGCGTCAATCTCTGTGTCTTGATAGCAATGGAAAATTTTGTCTGATAAATATTTTTCCAATATCTTTATACTAACAAGAGTATTTTGTTTTAGTTCTTCATTATCAGTTACTAGCGATGAAAGAAGAAGTGTTTCTAATAAAAAACAATTTTGATCAGTTTGAGATTTATCATCAAATAATGGTTTAATACGTTTATTTCTTTGATCTAATAACGTTTTTTCTGTGTTTGAGATTTCTTTAATCTCATCATTGGAAAGTTTATTATGAGTTTCTATTAAAATATTATTACCTTCAAAATTTCCCTCTTCAGTTAAATTATATTTTTTTGCAAATAAATTAAATTTAGAACCCAGAGTATTTTTTAGTTCTGCATAATTCCATACATAATATTTTCCTTCAACACCATCGCTATCGGCATCATATGCAGACCCATAAAGATCAAAATCATTTTTAAATTCTGAATTAATAAAATCTATAGTCTGCTCTAACTTTTTCTTATAATAAAGATTATTTGTTTTTTGAAAGAACTTATTTAACAATCCTATATATTGAATATTATCATAAAGCATTTTTTCAAAGTGGGGGACAATCCAATTTTCATCAACTGTATATCTTGCTATACCACCAGCTAAATGATCATACATTCCTTTTGAAGAAATATTATAGAGTAAAGTCTCAACTGGTTTAAAGTATTCTCCTTTTCCTGTTTTTAAATAAAAATAAAACATTGCATCAAATAAATAAAATTGGGGAAACTTAGGAGCTCCCTTGAAACTCCCATTATCTTTATCAAGGTGCTGTATAATTTTTTCTAAAAATGGCTCTAATGGTTGATTTAATACTGCTGATCTTTGATTAATTTTACCGAATATTTCTTGCATTTGGGGCGCTTGATCGAGAATTTTTTCTCTATTCTTATTATATACGTCAGAAACATTATTTAGAACTTTTTGAAAATCTGGTCTTCCATGCATTTCTTTTGGTGGGAAATAAGTTCCACCAGTAAAAGGAACTCCATTTTCATCAAGAAACATCGATAAAGGCCAACCTCCTTGTGTTCCTGTTAAAATAGATAAACTTCTTTGAAAAACATAATCTAAATCAGGTCTTTCTTCTCTATCAACTTTAATGTTTATAAATTTTTCATTCATTATTTTAGCTGTTTCATCATCTTCAAAACTTTCATGAGCCATCACATGACACCAATGACAACTCGCATATCCAACACTAAGAAATATTGGTTTTTTTTCTTTTTTTGCTTGTTCTAAACTTTCTTTATTCCAAGCAAACCAGTTAACTGGATTATCTTT
The DNA here is from genome assembly GCA_902540545.1 of uncultured Pelagibacteraceae bacterium. Lineage (GTDB taxonomy): Bacteria > Pseudomonadota > Alphaproteobacteria > Pelagibacterales > Pelagibacteraceae > Pelagibacter. The sequence continues at coordinate 12,400 of CACBMY010000006.1, read as the reverse complement.
ATGTTGTTTTAAATACGGACTTTTCTCTTCCTTGAGTTTATTAGTCATTTTTTCTTTTAAAAATTAGTGATGATAAAAAGGTTTTCTATCAAATATCTTTTTCACCATTGGTTCAAACTCTTCTAAAGACATAGATTTGTAGTTAGGATCAAAAGAAGACTGGTCATATTTTTCACAAAAATCAACTGTATCTTGATAATATTTGTGGTCCTTGAATTTATCCCTAGCGTTTCTATCACCTCCTAAATGATGAGCACTATAATAAGTTTGAAAAAGACCATGATGAAGTATTATCCAATATGTTTTTTCTGAAACATATGGTCTTATTATTGAAGCCGCATATTGAGAATGATTCATAGGCGCCAAGTCATCTCCTATGTCATGAAGCAAAGTTGCTACTACCATCTCTTCACTTTCTCCATTTTTGTACGCTCTTGTTGCTGCTTGCAAAGAATGTTCTAATCTAGTTATTTGATAGCCTTCAAGAGTTGTAGTTTGACTTGCAAGATATTTGAGTAATCTATCCGCTGTCTTACGCTCAAAATTTTTTTCATACTTTTCTAATAATTCATAATCTTCTTTTGAACCATTTTTCATTTCAGTAAAATTTACTTTTTTCATTAATTACTAGACCCAGTACTTAATAATGATAATTGTGTAACTTTATCTTCTCCAAGTTCATCAATTATTTTTACCGGATAATCACCAGTAAAATGATGATCAGTTAATTGAGGATAAGCATCATTTCTCTTTTCAAAACCCATTCCTCGATATAAACCATCTAAAGTTAAAAATTTAAGTGATTTTGCTTTAATAAATTCTTTTATTTCATCTACTGATTTATTTGCTGCTAATAGTTCTTTTTTTGTAGGTGTATCAACTCCATAAAAATCTGGGTATTTTATTTCTGGACTTGCTATCCTGACATGTATCTCTTTAGCGCCATTATCGTATAACATTTTTACAATTTTTGATGAGGTAGTTCCTCTAACAAGAGAGTCGTCAACCAAAATAATTTTTTTATTTTTTATAACTGAAACGTTTGCGTTCAATTTTAATTTAACTCCTAAACTTCTAATTTGCTGGGAGGGTTCTATAAAAGTTCTACCTACATAGTGATTTCTTATTAAACCTAAATCAAAGTTTATTTTTTTTTCCTCAGCATAACCCAACGCAGCTGCATTTCCAGAATCTGGTACAGGTACAACTAAGTCAGCATCTAAATTATCCTCTTTTGCTAATTCTGCTCCAAATCTTTTACGATATTCATAAGCAGTTTTACCATTTAAAATACTATCTGGTCGTGAAAAATAAATATATTCAAAAACACATGGTCTTACTTTTTTTAGAGGAAAAGGCTTAATACTTTTTAATTCATCATTTTCTACATAAACAATTTCACCATTATCAACTTCTCTAACAAATTTTGCACCAATAATATCAAAAGCACATGTCTCAGATGCAAAAACATAAGAGTTTTTCAATTTTCCAATAACTAGAGGTCTAATTCCATAAGGATCTCTTACCCCAATAAGAGTATTTTGTGTCATCATAACTAGCGCATATCCTCCTTGAATTTGAAAAAGCGCATCGATAACTTTATCAATTGTCTTTGGTCTTTTTGATTTAGCTATAAGTTTTACTATGGTTTCAGTATCTGATGTTGTGTAAAAAATTGAGCCTTCTTCAACCATTTTATTTCTAAGTGTTATGGCATTTGTTAAGTTGCCATTATGCGCAACTCCAATTCCACCTGAATTAGTATCAGCAAAGAACGGTTGCACATTTCTTAAAGCAGTTCCGCCAGTTGTAGAATATCTATTGTGACCTATCGCATAATTTCCTGGTAAGTTTTTTAAAACTTTTTCATCATTAAAGTTGTCACCAACTAAACCAAATCTTTTTTCGGAGTGATATTTTTCGCCATCAAATGATACAATTCCACAACCCTCTTGACCTCTATGTTGTAACGCATGAAGTCCTAAAGCGGTTAAGGTCGATGCTTCTGGTGTATTGCTTATACCGAAGACGGCACATTCCTCTTTTAATTTAGGATTATACATCTTGAACTTTTTCTTTAGCGTCTTCATATTGTTTTTGATTTGGAAATACCTTTATAAGATAGATACTACCTTTTTCAACCCAAGGAAATGTTAACGAATCTTTCAAATTTAATGGCCATTTTTTGCTATCGTAGATAACATCTACAGCAGTAAATAAACAAACAATTAAAATGTAGCTTTTAGCGATTCCAAAGAAAAAGCCGAAAACTTTATCAACTGAACCTAATCCAGTATAAGTAATAACTTTACTTATTGCTTTATTTACTAAAAGAATAAGAAATATTATTAAGATAAACAATATTACACCAACAATTATATCAAGAACATATTCACTGTCTAAAATACCATCAAAAAAAGGTTTTACTTTTGGAAAAAAATAAATTGTTAAAATATAAGCCAATACCCATTTAGCGGCTGATAACAAACTTAAAACGAAACCTTTTCTAGATCCTTGAATTAAAAAATAAATTGTTAATACAAAAAAAATATAATCAAATAATGTTACTTGTATTAAATAATCCTGAATAGCTTCTATCATTTATTGAATGGTTTTATTTTAAGCAGTAAAGAGGGCAAAAGTGTTAAAACAGAAACCATTGCAAGTAACATAGCAATACCTGTGAAAACGCCAAAATAAATTGTAGGTATGAAATTAGACATTACTAAAATTGAAAATCCAAAAACTATTGTTATTGATGTATTTAAAATTGCTTTACCAACTGTTGAATGACAGAGTTTTAATGTCTTATTATAATTTTTTAATTTTACATACTCCTCTTTAAATCTGTAAATATAATGAATACTATTATCTACAGCTATACCTATAGTTATGGCAGCTATTGTTATTGTCATCATATCAAGTGGAATTCCCAACAATCCTATCAATCCTAAAATAAAAAAAGCTGCTATAAAATTTGGAACAACACCTATTAAAGCTAATTTTAAATTTTTAAAAAGAATTATAAACATTATAAAAATTCCAAGCATAACAAATCCAAGTGTTAAAATTTGAGATTTAAATAAACTTTGTAAAAGATTATTAAACAAAATTAATACTCCACCCAATTTATACTCATCCTTTTTTAAGTTTAATTTATTTTCAAGATCTGAATTTATTTTAATAAGTAAATCATTTCTCCTCAGATTATCTAATGAGTCTTTTATTCTTAAGCTAATTCTAGCCTCAGAGTCTTTTATAGATATATATGGATCAACAATTTCTTTTTTTATGTTATTTGGAATCTTAGTATATAAGACGCCCATTTCCAAAGAGCCAAGTTCTTTATTATTATTTAATTGAGTAGCAACATCAATTATTGAAGAAAAAGAGAGAACTTTTCCAATTGGCTCTAAAGAATCCAAATAATTATGAACCTTTTTTATTTTATCAATTTTGTCTTTTGTAAACCAATATTTTTCATCATTCTCATCTTCATCTCCCCAATCATCTTCGTCATCTTCTGATTTCTGTTCAGCTTCATCTTGTTTCGGAAATTTTAAAATAACTTCAAGTGGTGTTGTGCCACCCAACTTTTCATCAATGAGCTTCATTCCTTTATAAATTTCAGTATTTTTATCAAAATAATTTATAAAACTATTTTCAACTTCAAGCTTTGAAATTCCTAATATACTTAAAAATATAATTATTAAGCTTGTCCCAAATATTGTATTTTGATTTGAAACTGAAACATTACTGAAAAAATTAGTAATCTTAGTGCCTTTTTCTTCTTTTAAAGCAACTTTATTAAAATTAAATAAATTAATTAATGTTGGCAATAGACTAAAAGTAATAAGAAATGAAATTATTAGACCAAAAGTCATCATAAATCCAAAATCTATTATTGGTTTTATTTCACTAAACACCAGAGACAAGAAAGCAAATATAGTTGTTAAAGCTGTATACAAAATAGGCCAAAACATTTTACTTGTTGTTAATGATATAATTTTAAATTTATTTAACTTCGGAAATTGTTTTGAAAGTTGAAGATATCTTGTGCTGATATGAATGTTCATGGCCATTGTTAATATTAACATTAAAGCTATAAAATTAGATGATATAACGGTAACTTTCCATCCTAAGAGACCAAGAAGTCCTGTCATTATTATAACTGAAAAAAAACAACTACTTATGGGTACAATTATCCATATCAATCTTCTAAATACATACCAAAGTGTTGCAACTATAAATAAAAAAACCCCAAGTCCAAAAACAATAATATCATTTTTTATAAATGTCATCATATCATCAGCAATCATAGGAATACCACCTAAATGAATTTTGCTTATTGAACTAAAATTTTTTATTACTTGTCTTATTTCTAAAATATTTTGATGATTTTGTTTTTTTAATTTATCTTTATAAATCTCTTCGTCTTTTTTACTTTTAAATTCTTTTATTTTATCTTTAGACTTTAAATAAACTATTATGCCAGATGTTTTACCATCTTCACTGATTACGAAATTCCTGAAAACAGGACTGTTCAATATTTCATTAAATCCTCTTTCTTTATCAATACCTTCTGAGCTAAGTGTAGAATAGTTTTGCAGTCTATCTATTAGTGGTTCATCGGAGCTGTTTAGTAAAGGAATATCTAACAGTGTGATTACACTATGCACCCAAGTGAGTTTTTGAATTTCTTTTTTTAATTTTATAAGGTTTTTGATAGAATTTTCTTCTATCATTCTCCCTTTTGGAGTGTAAGTAAGAACTAAAAATTCTTTAGCACCGTATCTTTCATTTATCTCATTTAGATATTTTAAATCAGGGTCACCTTCTATGAGTAGCGTTTCAGAAGAAGCGTCTAGTCTAAAGTTTTTTGAATAATATCCAAAAAAACATAAGCAAATTAATAATAGAACTAAAATTAAATTTGGTTTTTTTAAAATATTATTTTGATAAAATTTGGCTAACATTGAATATTAGCTTTTATAATTTAATTTAATTATTTTGAATATCTTTAAATTTGGTAAACATTGCTTCAAATTCAAGCATTACATTTCCTGTAGGTCCATGCCTTTGTTTTTGAATAATTAATTCAGCTAAATGCGAAACCTCATTCATTTTAGCCTGCCATTCAGCGTGTTCTACTGTAGCAGGTCTAGGCTCTTTTCCTTGCAGATAGTATGCTTCTCTATATACAAACATTACCACATCTGCATCTTGTTCAATAGATCCCGATTCTCTTAAGTCCGACAGTTGTGGTTTTTTATCGTCCCTTTGCTCAACTGCTCTCGACAACTGAGAAAGCGCTAAGACAGGCACGGCTAATTCTTTTGCTAAAGCTTTTAATCCTTGAGTAATTTCTGAAATTTCTTGAACCCTTCCATTGTTTGAGTTGGATGCCCTCATTAACTGTATGTAGTCTATAACAACCATATCAAGACCAAATAATCTCTTGATCCGTCTTGCTCTATTACTTAATGCAGCAATTGTTATTGCTGGAGTTTCGTCAATATACAAAGGAAGTTCAGAGATATCTTTAGATGTTTCAATAAATTTATCAAATTGTTCCTCTGAAATTTTACCTCTTCTTATATCATTTGACTTAATTCTCGATTGCTCTGATAAAATTCTTGTAGAAAGTTGTTCAGATGACATTTCAAGAGAAAAAAATGCTATAGAACTTTTTTCTCCAGTCTCTTGAATTTTTTTTGCAGCATTAAATGCTATATTTGTAGCTAAAGCAGTTTTACCCATTGAAGGTCTGCCTGCAATAATGATTAAATCAGATTTATGTAAACCACCAAGCCTATCATCTAAGTCTTTTAAACCTGTCGGTACCCCAACAATACCCTCTTCATTTTTATAAGCGTTCGAAGCCATCTCAATTGTTTGCCTCATAGCTTCATCAAATTTAATTAAAGAAGAACTAAAAGATCCTTTTTCAGCAAGATCAAACAAAGATTTTTCGTAATTTTCTATTATTTTTTTTCCATCAATTTCTAAGTCATTAAGTTTAGCTTGGTCTATTACTTCACCAGAAATTTTTATTAATTCTCTTTTTACATATAAATCAAATATAAGTTTTGAATACTCTATTGCTTGCCTTGAAGAAGTAGAGAATTTAGTAATTTTTACTAAATATTCAGGAATATTTAATTCATCTTTTTCTTTCTCAAAATAATTTTTCAGAGTAATTGGATTAGCAAGCATACCACTATAAATAAGCTTCTCTAGAGCCTCAAATATTTTTCTATGAATAGGATCGTAAAAATTTTTACTTGTTAAAATTAAATTAACTTCATCAAAAATTTCATTTGATAAAAGTATCGACCCAATTACCGATTGCTCTGCTTCAATATTATTAGGTAATTCTTCAGCTTTATTTTTGATAATATTAAGAGATTGTGACATGTCTAACTTTATGTATATTTGATATAATTCTCAAAACTAATTATATGCTGGGGAAAAAAATGTATAATTAATCTTTTTCTTCCTCAGAAATCACATTTATTTTTATTTGTGACTGAACTTCTGAATGAAGATTTAAAATTACATTGTAAATACCTAAAGATTTAATTTCTTTGGTAGGTTGAATTTGAGAAGGATTGATATCTAAATTTTCTGTCTCGTGTATTATTTTTGATATCTCTGTAGGTTTTACTGAACCATAAAGCTCTTTATTTTCTGTGCTTAATTTTTTAATTCTGAATTCTTTATTTTTAATCTTTAAGTCTATATCTTTTGCTTCATTTTTTTTATCTTGATCTTTTTTATTTAACTCAATTTTTATTTTTTCTACTTCTTTAATATTTTCTTTTGATGCAAATAAAGCTTTCTTTTGAGCTATAAGATAATTTCTTGCAAATCCTCTTTTAACTTCAATAATTTCACCTATAGAACCTATTTTCCTGAGATTTTCTAGTAGAATAACTTTCATTTTATATTAAAGCCAAATTTCTAGCTCTTTTTATAGATAGTGATAAATCTCTCTGTTTTTTCTGGCTTACAGAAGTTATCCTAGACGGAAGTATTTTACCATTTTCTGAAACATACCTTTTTAGTAATTTTATATTTTTATAGTCAACTACTGGAGCTCCTTTTCCTGATAATGGGCATTTTTTCTTAAATTTATATTTCTGATTTTGAAAGATACTTAATTTTGAAAAGTTATTTTGTGAGGATTTTTTTTTAATATTTCTTTTTTTCATTATTTAATACTCTTTTCTGTTTCTTCATTTTTCTTGAAATAATCTGTATTTAGATCTAATTTTTTAACTTTCACAGTTAAATATCTCAGTAAGTTTTTGTCTATTTTTTCAGTTTTTTCTAATTCTTTAATAGTTTTTCCTTTTCCCTCAATTTTGAAGTGAAGATAGTTTCCTTTTTTGTTTTTTTTTATTAGATAAGAAAGATGCATTAATCCCCACTGTTCAACTTTCATAATATTTCCATCATTATTCTCAATTAATTTTGTATATTTTTCTTGTATCTGTTTTATTTGACTTGGAGATATATCCTGTCTTGTAATAATTGTATGTTCGTAATAACTCATAAATTTTATAGAAAAAATGAGGATATACTATTATAAATTTTTAAATACAATATAAAAAAACACTTATTTTATTATATTTTTTATGTTTTCAGTATTATTTCCAGGACAAGGATCTCAAATTATTGGAATGGGGAAAGAATTTTATGAAAATTTTGATTATGTAAAAAATTACTTTTCCCAAGCTGATGAAATTCTAAAAAAAAAACTTAGCCATATAATATTAGAAGGACCTAGAGATGAATTAAATCAGACAGAAAATACGCAACCAGCAATTTTTTTAGTTAGTTTTGCAATATTTAAAGTATTAGAAAAAGAAACAGAATTTAATTTATTTGATGCAAAATTTTATGCTGGTCATTCTTTAGGCGAATATTCAGCACTTTGTTGTGCGGATTCAATTAATTTCGAACAAACTATTGAACTTTTAAAGAGCAGAGGAAAAGCCATGCAAAATGCCATGCCTAATGGTGAAGGTGGTATGATGGCAATTTTAGGAGCTGATATTGAAACTATAAATGAAATTTTCAAAGAAAATAATCAATTACAATGTTATGTTGCGAACGATAATTCTGCTGGTCAAATAGTTGTAAGCGGCAAAACAAGTTCATTACATAAATTAGAAAATTTACTTACAGAAAAAAAAATCAAATTTGTTAAATTGCCTGTAAGCGCGCCATTTCATAGTCCTTTAATGAGGAATGCAACATTAGAAATGCAAAACAAGATAAATGATGCCATATTTTCAAATCCCAAAGTAAATATAATTTCAAATGTGACTGCAAATCCAGAGAATAAATCTGAAAATATAAAACAATTGCTCATTCAACAAATAGAAAAACCAGTTAGGTGGAGAGAAAGCGTCATAAATATGATCAATCATGGAATAAATAGATTTATTGAAATTGGTCCAGGAAAAGTATTATCTGGACTTGTTAAAAGAATTGATAGAAATGTAAAATTAAATCAGGTAAATAATTTGATAGATATTAAAAATTTAACAAATGATTGACTTACAAAATAAAAGTATAATTTTAACAGGAGCAACAGGTGGTATAGGAGGAGCAATACTACAACAATTATATAATAATGGAGCAAAAATTATAGCCACAGGAACTAATGAAGAAAAGCTAAGTAATATTAAAGAAAAATATAAAAATGTTACAGTAAAAAAATTTGATATTCTTGATCATTCCTCTATTGAAAGTTTTGTTGATGATTGTAGTGAAATTTTTCAAAATAAAATAGATATATTAATAAATAATGCTGGTATCACAAAAGATAATTTAACAATCAGAATGAAAGAAGAAGAATGGAATAAAGTTATCAATATTAATTTATCATCTTCTTTTTTTATGTGCAAAAGTGTTATTAAAAAAATGTTAAAAAATAAAGAAGGTAAGATAATAAATATAACTTCTGTCGTGGGGCACACTGGCAATTTGGGACAAGCAAACTATGCTGCTTCAAAAGCAGGATTAATTGGAATGTCTAAAAGTATGGCTTTAGAATATGGAAAAAAAAATATCAAAATAAATTGCATTTCTCCAGGGTTTATAAAATCCGAAATGACTGACAAAATTAGTGAAAATTTTAAAAAAATACTGCAAGATAAAATTTCTTTAGAAAGGTTTGGAGATCCAAATGATGTTGCTAATGCTGTTCTTTTTCTATCATCTGGATTATCAGATTATATTACTGGAGAGACAATACATGTGAATGGAGGCATGTATTTTAGTTGACAAAATAATATAAATATTTATTAACGAAATTAACTAATAGGGAAAACATGTCAGAAGATATTTCAAACAAAGTAAAGAAAATTGTAGCTGATCACCTTGGTATAGATGAGTCCAAAGTAACTGAGGAATCAAGTTTCATTGATGATTTAGGCGCAGATAGCTTGGATACAGTAGAGTTAGTCATGGCATTTGAGGAAGAATTTGGTTCAGAAATTTCAGATAGTGATGCGGAAAAAATACTTACCGTAGGTGATGCTGTAAAATTTATTGAAAATAAAGCAAACTAATTTTCTATTTAATGTCCAGCTTCAATAGGGGCGGAATGTTCATACTCTCTTCACCATCTGGTGCTGGGAAAACTACGCTTGTAAAAAAAATATCAAAAAATAAAAACTTTTCTGTTTCAATATCACACACAACAAGACCATCAAGACCAAATGAGAAAAACGGTAAAGATTACTTTTTTATAACAAAGAATAAATTTAAAAAATTAATTAAAAGTGGTGAATTTTTAGAACATGCAAAAGTTTTTGATAATTACTATGGATCTTCAAAAAAATTGGTAACAGAAAAACTCAAAAAAGGAAAAAATATTATTTTTGATATTGATTGGCAGGGAACAAGGCAAATTAGGAATAAAAAATTAAAATTTAAGTTAATCACAATCTTCATTCTACCCCCTTCAAAAAAAGAGTTATTTAAGAGACTTGTAAAAAGGGAAAAAAAAAATATGAAAACTGTTAAAAAAAGAATGAAAGGATTTAATAAAGATTTATCAAAATGGAGAGAGTATGATTATGTTGTTATTAACGATAATTTGATAAAATGTTATAATAAAATTATGCGTAAAATAAAACATAAAAAAAAGATTTCATTTGATCGAAATTATATAAAACAACATGTAAAGAAATTACTAATTTAAATCTTCATAGATTTTACAAATTTCTATATATTTATCTTTTGAAAGATTTTGTGGTCGTAATTTTAAATCAAGATTTAATTTTTTAGCTGTTTCTTCAAAATTAGAAAAAAGTTGTTTCATAGGATTTTTAATCATCTTTCTTCTTTGATTAAAAAAGATGTTAGTAATATGTTCTAGATTTTTAGCTTTATTAAGATCTTGAAATTTCATCTTTGGATCAAGTGTAATTAAGGAACTCCATACTTTTGGTTTTGGATAAAAAAATTTTGGATCAATATCAATTATTTTCGATTTATTCATTTTCCACGAAGTCATTATTGATAACCTTCCATAGTTTTTTGAATTAACACTTGCAATAATTCGTTCAGCTACTTCTTTTTGAAAAATAAAAATAAATTTCTCATAATATTTACTTAAATTATCTAACTGTATAAAAGATATTAAAATTTTGGTTGAAATATTATAAGGTAAATTACCAAAAACTTTTAATGGGGTATTAAATTTAAAGTTTTTATAGCAATTTAATATATCTTCATTAATTACATCTAGTTTGCCTCCAAACTTTTTTTTTAAAATTTCTGATAAATTTTGATCTTTTTCTACAACAATTACTTTATAAGGATTTTTTTTTAATATTTGCTCTGTTAAATTTCCAGTTCCTGGTCCAATTTCTAAAACAATATCATTGTTGTTAATTTTGCCTAATTCTACAATTTTTTTTAATATTACTTGGTCTTTCAAGAAATTTTGACCTAAACTTTTCTTGGCTTTCATTTTTAATATTTATCTGCAAATTTTAATGCATATTTGAGGGATGATGGGTCAGATTTATTTTTTCCAAGCATTTTAGAATTTGGTCCATGATCAGGTGATATTCTTATAAAAGGAAGCCCAACAGTAATATTAATAGCGTTAAAATTAAAAAGAGTTTTAATTGGTGTTAATACTTGATCATGATACATCCCAACCACAACATCATATTTATCGATATTTTTTTTTAAAAAGAAAGTATCTGCTGAAAAAGGGCCACTTATATCAACCTTTTTTTTCTTAAGATTTTTTATGGAAGGAATAATTATCTTTTCTTCTTCACTAACTATATCAACTGTTTCACAGTGTGGATTTAAACCTAAAATTGCAAATTTAGGTTTTTTTTTAATAATATTTTTATAAAAGCTATTTAATTTTAATACATTATTTATTATTTTTTGTTTATTAATTTTTTTTGCAACATCCTTTAAGGGTATATGTGTTGTTATTGGAGAAACAGATAACTTTTCATTATATATTAACATTACCTCGTTTTTCGAATCTGTTTTCTTAGATAAATATTCGGTCACACCCAGATATTTTTTATTAAAAAATGTTTTTTTTGAAACAGGTCCATTTAAAAAAATAAAATTGTTTGGATTGATTTTTGTGATTTTTAAAGCTTCATAAAAACTTTCTTTTAAATAATCATTAGAAAGTTTAGTAATGTTTGAAAATAATTTTTTATATTTAAATTTAATATTTAAAATATTAATTTTTTTTAGTTTTGATAACTTGATATTATTCATATCATTCATCTTTATAGAATAGCCTAATTTTTTTAACTGACCATTAAGTAATTCTTTATTCCCAACTATAATAATTTTTTTTTTAAATTTTCTATTTAAAGAAAAAAACTTGCCCAATAATTCTGAAAAAACACCATATGGTTCTCCCAATACTATAATTATGAACTTAGAACTCATTTATGATAATATTTTGTCTTAATTTTTTATAATGTAAAAGAGAAAATTGATTTAGCTGTCTATTTCTTTCAAAATTTATAATTTCTTTCAACTCTTTATCAAAATTATTAATTTGTTTCATTATTTTTTTGTCATTAACTTTAATAATTAAATAACCATTTGAATATTTAATAGGTTTTGTAATTTCACCAATTTTCAATTTGCTTAAAATATTTAAAAATTTTTCTGCTAGTAATGTTTCTTTTACCCAGCCAATATCCCCACCTTTCGAAGCAGTATTAGATAAACTAAATTTTGAGGCTGCAACTTTAAAATTGTTCATTTTTATATAATTTAAGATTTGACTATAAATATCATCAACCTTTTCTTTGCTCTCAACATCGAAAATAATTTCTGATAATTTATACTCGTATTTTTTTTCATTAGAAATTTTTAAAGTTAAATC
>CACBMY010000005.1 GCA_902540545.1 uncultured Pelagibacteraceae bacterium | reverse complement strand
AATAAAATGACGACAAATATAAAGAGTTATAATAATATTTCTTAATCTATGAAAAATTTAATCAAATTTATTATAATTTTTTCAATTTTTAGTTCTCCTGTCCAAGCTGCTTGTGATTTTTTAATTGATATTGGAGATAGTGGTAAAAAAATTTTTGATAAATTTGGTCAACCGTTACCAGGTTTTAAAGGCCAATTTTATATGCCTGTTCCGTCGCCAGAGTTATGTCCAAATGATAATTTAAATGATGATATTGCAGTAGAATATGTATTTCTAGGCGAAACAGAAGATGCTGCAAAATTAGCTGCCATTAGAATGATTGTTATGAACGATGGTAAAAACACTGAGAATAATAAATTAACATTAATGAGATATGTTAAAAAAGTTTACGGTGATTTTGATACAGGACAAAATCCACAAATTTTTGATAGTTTCAAAATTTGGGAAAAAAGTAATAATGATGTCATTGTATATAAAAGAATGCTTGGTGAAGAAGAACTTTTTGAAGAAGAATTAATGATTACAACTGTAGAATACGATGAAAAATTAGGTAAATTTTACTATGATCTTGAAGTTGAGTTAGAGAAAATGGAGCAAGAGCAATAATTATGAAACTGAAACTTTTAATTTTGAAAGTCATTTTAATTTTATCTTTTTTTTCTAATAATAGTTTTGCAAAAAATTTACCGCCTGGTTCTGGAATATCAGATGTTCCAGCTAATGTATTAATCCTTTTAGATAAGTCTGGAAGTATGAGTGTTAGAATGACGAGTGGAGACGGGTTTTCTTATCCTTACAGTGTAGCAACCGATAGTAGTGGCGATATTTATGTAGGTCAATATTGGATACGTGGAATAAAAAAAATGACTTATTCAACAAAGAAAAATGATACCAGCTTTGGACGTAATGGAATTTATAGAGGATCAGGTAATTGCAGATCTTATTATCCAATGAATATGAAGGTGCATAATAATAAATTATATGTTGCCTCTTTTTATCAACATAGAGTTTTTAGGATTGATCTTTCAAACGGCAACTGTGATTGGAGCGCAAGTTTACGATATGCAAGACAAGTCTCGATTGCTCAAAATTTTTTGTATGCTGCAGGAAATGGGGGTATGTTGACGTACAATATATCTGGAGCAACTCCTTCACAAGTAAGTTGTCCATTTTCAGGTAATTTAAGTTCTTACGGTCGTTATTATGGACAGACTCCAGATTATAAACGAGAAAATTTTTATGTGCAATATTATCGTTACCTTTATAGATTCACGATTGGAAGTAACGGTTGCATAAATACAAATTGGTCTAGCAGAATAAATGTTGGTTGGTGGTACTACTCATATGGAATGGATCATCATCCATCAAATGAATTTATATTATATGGTAATGATTGGTCAAATCATAGAGTTTCTAAAGTTACATTAAACGCATCAAGAAATGGCACTGACTCAATTAAAAACGTTGGAAGGTATGGAAGAACTGCATCAAAGTCTGGAAATGTTAGAATGTATTATGCATGGGGTTTAACCGTAGATAAAGTTAACAACAGAGTGCTAAGTTCCAATTATCATAAACAAAGTGTTCAAGCATTTGACCTGGATTTAAATTTTGATAAAGAATTTGGAGGCTCTGCTGGAACAAGAATGACGGGTGCCCATGAAGCTATTCAATCAATCGTTACTGATAGTTCCTTAACAGCAGGAGTGAATTTTGGATTTGGTTACTGGTCGTGGGATAATAGTGGGTCTGGTTTTAGAACTTGGACTGGGGATATAACTAATGGAAGAGCCACACCTTGTACTAGTAGAGCTTGTATAAAAGTAAGAGCACATAAACAAGGGGCGGCAAAAATCAATTCGATCATAAAATCAGTTCAGCCTGGTGGTGGAACGAATGCTGATAACTGGGCAAAACAAGCTGAAGAATATTATTTGCACAGTACTTTATCTCCAATAGATAAAAACTTAACTTGTCAGAATAGCTATGTTTTAGTTATAGGTGATGGAGATTGGTATAATCACAACGGTGCTGCGAGGAGAGTTTCAAAATTATTAAATTCACATAAGATAAAGACTTTTACTGTAGCTTATGGAACGGGACTATCAAATGGTGGTGTAAGAAACTTTAATAGGATGGCACAAACAGGTGGAACTAATAGCGTTATCGTAGCAAGAACCACTCAATCTCTAAAGACACAATTAAAAGCTGCCATATCACAAATTATTGCTCAAAAATTATCTTTCTCTGCGCCTGCAATTACAGCAACAATTGAACAAGGTGGATCTTTATATCAAGCACAATTTGATTATGAACAAAATAAAGAGTGGAAAGGAACACTAAAAAGTACTGCGATAGACTCAAATGGTAATGTTGGTAAAAAGAATTGGGATGCAGCCGAATTACTTGAAAAAAGAAGAACAGATGACAGAAAAATTTGGACCCACCTTCCAAATACATCTGCGAATTCTGGTTATAGTAATTTAAATAATTGGGTAACATCAAACTATAAAGATATTGATAAGTTATTTACTCATACAAATAATGAAGTGCCAAATTATCATAGTAAAAGTGATAACCCTACTAATACTCAAAGATGTAAAAATGTTGCTTCAGTTCAAAATGATAATGAAGATGACATTAAAGGCCTAATACAGTTTGTTAGAGGACAAGATTATTTTGATTATGATGGTGATTGTAATTTAACTGAAACAAGACCTAACCCTCTTGGAGATATTTACCATTCAGAATTAGTAGTGGTTTCAAAACCATCAGCTGAAACAGCTTTTGCAGGAAGAAATCAAGAAGCTTATTGGAGATCTTTGAAAAATTATTCTTCATTTGCACAAAAACATTCTTCAAGAAAAGAAACAGTTTATGTTGGCGCAAATGACGGCATGCTTCATGCATTTGATGGAAAGACTGGTAAAGAAATTTGGGCATTTGTTCCACCATTCATTGCATCAACAATGCCAAATATGGTTAACGTAAATTTAAATAGAAGTGGGGTTGGTGGATCTAATGCTATTTATGGTGTTGATGGATCCGTTACTGCGCATGATATGTTTTATAAAGGTCCTTACGATAGCAAAAAAGAATGGCATACAATACTAATGGTTCCATACGGTAGAGGTGGTGCAGGATTTTCTGTATTAGATATCACAGATCGAGATGCACCAATGCATTTATATTCAGTACTTAATGATGGAATTCAAACTCAAGTCCATGTAATGGATCATAACGGGACTATCTCAAGTTATGATTACATCAAAAAAATTTATGACTTAGCAAGCTTCTTTGAGTCTAATACTGTGAGAACGAATAATTCTACTGATTTTACATGTAAAAGTGATGAATCAACCGCATGCCAGCAAAGCAATGTTTGGACTTTAGATGTTCCTAATTTGAGTAAATCTGATGTTTCAATATTAATTGACGACAAACCATTTACTAACTTTACAGTGAAATCCTCTACAATCACAATTCCTGCGCCGCCTGGTAGTGGTGGGCAAGCTCAAACAAAGGCAGCAACCGAGATCACTTTGATAAATAAAACATTAAAATTTTATGGATCAGATCCATGTGCAAGTAATCCAAATACAGCTTGTAACTTAAGTAGTTCGAATATGGCTTTACATATTAAGCCTGGCTCCGCACAAACTGGAGTGTTAACCCAACCTGAATATGATTATAGTGAATTAGGTGGAACTTGGTCGTCTCCTAGAATTATAAGAATGCCAAATAAAGGTCCAGGAGATAATAATTTAGAAGATGATATTTATGTTGCAATTATGGGTGGAGGATACGGTGTTCAAAACTCAGGAGTTGGTTCTAATTTAACAATTGTTAATCTTGAGGATACAACGTTCCCAGGTAAACTTGAAAAAAGAATAGATATTGAGGATATGCTGACGAACGATATCGTTAATTCAACACCAGGTTCACCAGTTGTAATTACAGCAGATACCGCAAGAGGAATTGATTTTAGAGGTGCGCTTGTCTACATGAGTGATCTTGAAGGAAAAATTACTAAGTTTAATTTAACGAATAATAGAAATGATGGAACAGGTAAAGCTTTAAAGATGTATGATAGCACAACATTATTTAAGGCAGGTTCAAACCAAACTAATGGTAGATATATGTATCATTCTATGGACGCAACAATTGGACAAACTACTAATTCATTATGGTTATATGCTGGAACTGGAGATTATGAGAGAATAGGAAATACAAGTAATGGTACAGACAACTTAATGATTGGTATTAGAGATCCTCATTATCCAGATTATAGAGATGTAGCGGTTCCTAAAAAAGCTGCTGATTTAACAAAATGTAAAAATACCACAAAAGACAAAACAGGTAATAAATGTCCAACCTCAACTGATACCGGTTGGTATATAAAATTAGATAAATCTCAGAAAGTTACTGCTGAACCAACAGTATCAAGTGGATTGGTATATTTTCCAATTTATCAACCAACATCATCAGTTAACAAATGTAGTCTAGGTGATGCATTTATTTGTGGAGTTGATGATGAATGTGGAACAAATTTCTCATCTCAACTTAAAAATTTGAGAAGAGGAGATACTTGTAAATATGTTGGACAAGGTGTTTTATCCAAAATTGTAGTTTTTGCAGGTAAGCTGTTTGCAAACATTGCTGGTCAATCTGCTGGAAGCATAAAAGACTTAGTTAGCATTGAAGCTGCTGCAGGTGGAACATCTAGTTATAGAAGTTCTTGGAGACAGAACTATTAATCAATAGACATTTATGAAAAAGATTTTACTTAGTATAATCTTATTCTTTTTATTTAGTTCCATAGGTTATGCTGGTCCTTGTTTAACAACAATAGCTAGCGCATCAACAAACCAATTAGCATGTGCAGATGATGATATTTTAAATGTTACTTCTGCTGGTTCTATTACCTACAATGACCATAAGGCTGTTGATCTAGAGGATGAAACTGGAGTTCAGATTACAAATGATGGAACAATCCAAACAGAAGATGGAACTAATAAACAAAAAGCAATTCATGCTCAATCATCTTTAAATACAACAATAACTAATAATGGAACTATCAACTCAGACAATAATGAAGGAATTTATATAGATTACGCAGAAAATATAACAATCACAAATAATGCGGGTGCCACAATTAGTGCTGAAGCAGGAAATGCGATTGAGGGTCGAAATGTTGGTTGGTGTGATAAGGCTGGAAATAACGATAATTGTCAATCTAGTTTATCATCCTCGGGCTCTACTGCAGTTGGGCTAATATTGCATAATCACGGTATGATTAGTGCAACACAAGGAACAATTTTGTTAGGCACTGGAGCAGGAGGAAACCCAAGAAGTCGAGGTGTTAAAATTTATAACTATGATGGAGGAACAATTAAATCTACATCAGGTAATAACCCAATTATCGCAAAATATCTTACAGATAGTGAAATTATAAATTATGAGGGAGGAACAATCGAGAGTGCAGGTAGATATGGTATACTAGCTGAAAATGGATCAAATATTACAATAGATAATCGTGGAACAATAACTTCAGATAGAAATACTATTTATTGTAGAGAGTGCTCTGGAGTTACATTTACAAATTCAGGAACAATCAGCTCGACAAATACAGGTACTAATACAGGCACAGTTCTTATTGATAGACAAGGAGATAGTGACGATGCTCATACAATTACAAATAGTGGAACTATAGAGTCGGCGTTTGGAGCGGCAATACAAATAGCTAGAAACACTGGTGGAACAACTATCGACAATACTGGAACAATAAAATCATCAACAGCCGCTATTGGAGCTGGTAGAACAAAGAACCTTACCATAAATAATCATGGAACGATAACATCAACAGGTGAGAATAATACAGGTCACTTTGGAATTGGATTTGGTAACGATTCAACATCTGTAGAGGCTGGCGAAAATGTAGTTCTAAATAATTTTGGAACAATTAGCGCTATTAATGGTGATGCAGACGGAATTAAAATTGGAGATTATCACGCCAATAAAAACTTTGATGACTTAACAATTAATAATTCAGGAACTATTTCAGGAGGTGACAATTCTATTGTTATGGCAAATTCAAATAACACAGGATTAGAAATAGTTACAAAAGGTGAAGGTACTTATAATGGTGAAATTGAATTAAATAGTACCAATACTACCATGACATTAGATTGCAGTATTTCAAAAGATCAAAAAATAGAAATTCATAATAAGACAAATATGGTAATCACAAATAATCTTTGTGGAAATGATACCTATGAAATATTAGATAGCAATAGTGATCCAGATGCTGATAATTCAGAAACAAATGGTTTCTTATATGTTTATGGTGAAGATTTAGATATTGATAGCCATAATAAAAAATATAGATCTGAAATATTTTTATCTAATTTAAATGATATTTTTAATTCGGTTTCAGAAGAAAAAAAATCTAGTGGATATTATTCTGTAAAAAAAAGAGACAATATTTATAAAAATGAAACACGTGGTGTTACTGGAGACTTTAAAATTGAAAATGATAATTTTACAACATTCTTAAGTTATTCTAGCCAACAAGCAAATTTTAATAACGGAGAAGCTTTAGATAGTGAAAATTTAGCTATTGGTCTAAAAAAAGAAATCGATTACGAGAAATTTAAATTTTCTTTAGTGTCGGTATTTGGGTTAACTCAAAATAAATATTTAGATCTTGAAACTGAAACACAACAAACTATTTCAAAAGAAAATCTAGGTCAGTTTGCTGCTGTAAATTATAAAGCTTCTAGAAAATTAGAAATTGATGATAGTCAAAGTTTAAATATTGAAGTTGATGGAAAATATGGTTTAAGAAGACTGCCTACTTATTTGTCATCTTTTACAGATGGGGATCTTTCAGTTGATGATGCTGTGGATCAAGTATTATCAGGTGGATTTAATGTTGAGTATTCAAAATCTTTAGAAAATGGCTTCGTTCTTAAGCCATACTCAGGCCTATCTTTAAATCAAGCTTTGAGTGAAAAAATTGACATTGTTGCAGACGGTGAAAGAAAAGACATGGCCCATTATATGGATGATGATTTAGCAGTAAAAGCTGGTTTAAATATCAGCAATAATACTGATGATTTTGGTCTAAACTTTAATCTAGAGTTTAATGAACAAAATGGACTTAAAGACAGCCAAGTAAGTATTTCATTAACGAAAGTAATTCAAAATAATATTAGCAAAAAAATAGAGGGTCTACCTATTGATCCAGAGCTAGAAAAATTATTTGATCAATTACAGCTAGCTAAAGAAAATGAGAGATTAGCTGAGATAAGCGGTAGAGCAGTTGAAGAGAATAGAATAATGAAAGAAATGATTATTCAATTGATTAAAGAAAATAATAAACTCAAGACTGAAAGAAATCTTTTGCTAAAAAACTAACTTTAAAACTTTTATAAAACTTATTTGGTTATTTGAGTAAATTTGCTTTTCATAAAATTTAAAGAAATTTTTATATTTTGATTTATCTTTTTCCATCAGTTTAAGATAAATCTCTTGGATAGTATCCGAATTTTTTATTTGAAGTTTTCTTTTCTTTCCTAGAAGAATGAAAGCTAATTTTAGCCTCATCAAATTAGTTGAATTTAAATTATATAATAATTTTATGCTTACAAATAATAATATTGGTACGAATATCCAAACAACAATTTTTGAAAAATTTAAATTTAATAATTCTTTTATAAAATTTTTTCTTTCATTATCGTCATATGATAGTAAATGTTGTGTCCATACAAAATCAACATAGTTAAAATAAAAATTCATTATTTTGAAAAAATTATTAGAAAATATTGTGCTTGAAGATTTATCATTGTTTGCGAAATAATTATTTAATGAGTTTCTAATATTAGAATTAGGTATTGCCCTAGTTGGATCAATTCTAACCCATCCTCTTTCATCAAACCAAACTTCTGCCCAAGCATGCGTATCTTTTTGTTTAAATTGGAAAAAATTCCCTATCTCATTTAAATCTCCACCATAGTAACCTGTCACTATCCTACTTGGAATTTGTGCTAATCTTGTAAGTAAAACAAACATTCCCGCATAATATTCGCAGTATCCTTCTTTAGAATTAAAGAAAAAGTTTTCATATTTATTACTTGAGTTTATCTGAGGACTAAGGTTGTAAAAATATGTTCCATCAGAAAATCTTTTATAAATTTTTTCGATAAATTCTTCTTTAGTACTTACATTATTTTTATTTACCCATTCTTTTATTTTTGGGGATACATTTTCTGGTAACAAAGTATAATAATTTTTAAGTGGATTATCCAAAGAATAATCAGATTTATTCATTTTAAAAATTAATTTCTTCTTTCTGTCAATTAGTTCCCTACTTACAAAAGATTGGTTAAAATAATCTTTTGTAATTTGAATATCATTAGTGATTAATTTTGAGTTTTTTAAACTTGGTATCCATTTTTTTTTATATGGCTCTAATATAATTTGATAATTTTTATTTAAATCCTCATTACCATTTATTCTCATGGAATTTTTAAATTCACTAAAAAGATAGTAGCTTGAGGAAGGTCTCCAAGATTGATCTTTTTCCATATAATCAAAGATTTTGACCCTAAAATAAAGATCCTCCTTCTTAAAATTGTTATTTATTAAAGTAAAAACTTCTTCATCTGAGTTCGAAAACTGGCTAAATGATCCAAGATCTATACTATCTGGAATACCTACTGAACTTGCAGATGTATCAAATAATCTGAAATTTACCTCTGCCCTTGGAAATAGAAGATAAAAAATAA
Organism: uncultured Pelagibacteraceae bacterium; assembly: GCA_902540545.1. GTDB lineage: Bacteria > Pseudomonadota > Alphaproteobacteria > Pelagibacterales > Pelagibacteraceae > Pelagibacter. Next base: position 33,742 of record CACBMY010000005.1, on the reverse strand, counting down.
TAATAATTGGAAATATACTAAGACCAAAGCCTAAATATTTTAAAATATTTTTTAAACTGAAATCGAGAATTTCCTTTTGTTGAATAAGATACATGTTAACAACTATAAGTATTAGGATTAGAAACGAATTTAATGTACTCAATATATCTTGACCCTTAATTAAACTTGCTACTGCAATAATCATAGAGATTAAATTAAATGACAAAAGATTATTTTTATTGTTGAGTTCTGAGAACTTTACGATTAGCAAAACTCCAAGACAATTTAGAAAAAATTCCTCGGACAAAACATATTGATTAAGGATCAATTGAATATACAGAGCTCCCAAAGCAAATATTCCAACCACTATTGACTTAAACTTAAAGAGTATTTTCGAAAAAACAAAACTTAAAATAAATAAAGAGCCCCAAAATATTTTATTAGTTAATATTAAATCTGTAGACAATGAAACTAAGCAAAAGAATAATATAACATAAGTAAGAAGACTAATATTTTGCGATTTAATTTTTAACATTTGAAATATACTTTAAAATTTTATTTAGAGAGTTTTTATTTTCTTTTAAATGGAAAATATTATCTTTGTGTTTAAAGGTTAAATTTAGGTTTTTTGTGAAATAATAATCTAAAATAAATACTGAATAACTTAATAATTTCTCGAATTCTATATGGTTGTATTTATTTAAATCTAGGGTTGATTTTTTTGAGCTTTTAAAAGACTTAAATTCTTTTACAAATTTTTTATCCCCAATAGTTGATTTTTTCCAAGCGATTTTTGAGTAACTATCTCCTTTCTTGTATTCATCTATACCGTCAAATTCATCAGAATTATTATTTTGGTGAATTTTAAATTCTTCTAATAATTCTTGATTAGGAATTAATTTTTGTGGAAATACATATACTTTGCTAAAAGGTTGATAATTTATTTTTGTCCTAATTATTCCAAATGGATATATCGATTTTAAAATTATTTTATTTAAAGAATAGACGCCCCTTTTGTCGTAATTATATTTTATATTAAATTCTTTTATTTTATCTGATAAATTAAAATTTTGTAAAATTGATTTATTTATCTCTAAATCGATATTTAATTTTTTCTCTTTTGCATGATTAATTATCTTAAAGTTTATATGTTCTGTTTTATTTGCTTCAACTAAGTATTCTGTTAGAAAATTTATTCTTAAATTGTTAATATTTTGATGTGAGATAAAAATTGAAATAAAGAAAATAAAGAAAATAACAATTGAAATAAGAAGTCCTGAGTTATTTTCATAAAATACAGATATTAAAAAGCAAAAAAATACAAACAGTCCTAATAATAGTCCTTGAAGATTGGGATATATGTAAACTTTAAGTTTTTTTTTAAGATTGATTAAATTTTTAAAGTCTAAGTTGGTTAACCTCTGTACTAGCTGATTAACCATTGGTTATTTTAATTTTTTGAAGTATTTCCTCATTAATGAAGCTCATCTTATCCTCCTGGTTAAGAAATTTAATTCTATGTCTTAATATGTAAGGCAGAGTTTCCTTAATATCTTGATGAGTTACATAATCTTTTTCATGAATAATTGCCCAACCCTTAGCTAAATCTAAGATTTGCTTTAAACATCTTGCAGAAATATAAATTTTTTGATCAAGCGTTTGAATTACCTGCTCTATTTCAACAACATATTTATAAATTTCATCTTTTATGGTTAGCTGATCTTTTTTTTGTTTGATTGTCTCCCAATCAACAGCTTTTGATGAAGCACCATTAAATTTACTTGTATTTTTTAACATCAAAATTTTATCGTTTTCATTTAGATCAGATAAAGAAAATGAAATCATAAATCTATCAAGCTGGGAATCTGGTAAAGAACTTGTGCCTGAAGAATCCATAGGATTTTGAGTAGCAATGACAAAAAATGGTTCTGGCAGTTTATAACTTTCACCATCTATAGAAACATTTTTTTCTTCCATTGCCTCTAGAAATGCACTTTGCGATTTCGGACTTCCACGATTAAGTTCATCAGCTAAAACTATATTTGTAAAAATCGGACCTTGTTGAAAGTTTAACTTCCCATCTGAAAGAATATTAAATCCAAGAATATCACTGGGTAATAAATCAGATGTAAACTGTATCCTTTTAAAGTTAAGACCAAGATTTTGAGTAATAGCTTTTGCAAATGTGGTTTTCCCTGATCCAGGATAATCTTCTATTAAAATACTTCCTTCAGAAAATATTGCAGCCAATGTCAATTTAATTTTATCTGCATTAGAAATTATAATTTTAGATGTGTTAGCTATTATTTCGTTAAACATAATTTTGATTATAAGGGTTTTCTTAAATAAATTGAAAAATTATTATTAAAAGCATCATCACTACTTCTATAGTGCTCATATGATGCATTTATGGTTAAATTATTGTTGAGTTTTGCCCCAATTCCTAAATTCAACAATAAATGCCCAGAATTTTGATCACCTATAGCATTACTAAAAATTTCAGAGGAATTATTAATATAATAAGCCTCTGATACCGAATTAATTGTTTTATCTTTTCCTAATTCAAATTTTAAAGATGGTTCAAATATACCTTTTTCATTCTCAATGACTTTACTTAGATTTAAACCTGCAGATAGTGATGCGCTTTTAACATTTTGTTTTTTGTAACTTACAGCTGTTCCATCACCTCTTTCTGTATATGCCTTTAGTTGAGTAAATCCTAAATCAAGTCTTGAATAATAATTTAAATTTCTACCTACAATTTCAACATCAGGTTCTAATAAGTAAGTAAAGCTTCCAAAGAGTTGGTTTCCTTTTCTATCTCCTTTATTTTTTCCACTTGTAACATCCCTGCTTAAATCTATATCCATTTCTCCAATGCCAGCAACCATTTCAAAAAATCTTTTGTCTTCAATTTTAAAACTTGTGTAATTCATAATACTTATTGTGGCAGCATCCATATTTGCTTCATTGCTACCTACTTCAGTTTCTTGCCATGACTTATTGATTGCAAAACCAATTGTCTTATCCTCATCTATTTTCTTATCAATTCCAAAAGTAATACCATCACTATGGATATCTTGACCTAAATTCCCGTCTTGCTGCCCTATTCTACCAAATGATATACTGCCTTCACTCCAAACTCCCCATTTTTCAGTCTTTTTTTCTTTTTTAATTAGTTTTGCTGAAAGGGAATTTATTTGTTGAGCTAATAATTGATTATCAAAATTCATTGCTAATCTTATATTTTGATTTGAGGAATTATTATTTGTAGATCTAATATAATTCATTCGTCCTGAAATTCTATTTAACGACTGATTTAAAGAATTTATAGCAGCTACAGTTTGGTTTTTTGTGAGAGTTTTTACAGTCTCATTAAAAACTTCTCCAGGTTTTGTTGAAAAATTTAAAGCAGTTTTGCTTGATATACCTGCATATGAATTTCCAGCAGCATCATCGAAAGCACTAGCATCTATTAAAATATAATAATCAATATCGGCTGTTAAATCTGTGCTTGGATTAATAGTAATTGCTGTTGAACCACTACCACTAACTTTGGCTCCAGTCACATCAATTGTTTCAATAGTGCTATCATCAGATGTTTTTTTTATTGTAATATTTCCACTTTCAGCATCAACCGCTTCACTAAAAGTTAAAACTATATTAGAATTTGTTGCAACTTCTGTTGCGTCATCAGATGGACTTGAAGATGATAAGGTTGGAGCATCATTGTCAAAATTTGTAACAACTAAATTCCAATTCGTACTTCCCGAAGATGTTTCTGTAAGTGTCCAATTGAATTTTCCGTTTGTTACAGTTACTGTTCCTGTGGAGCCAGCAGTAAATCTACTAGAAGAAACTCCTGTTATTACAGACGTATAAGTTCCAGCTGATAGAGCAGAATCTGTGCTAATACTGAAAGTAGTTGCACCATTTTGATCATCAACAGCTAGCTTTCCATAATCAGTTGTGCTATTTGCTAGGAAGACGTAATTTACTGGAAGATAGCCTGTCAATTTCAAAGCATCATTTCCTCCTTGATCATTTGTTAGTGATTCAAGACCTACATTTGTTTTCACTTCTAAATCATGATTGCTTGAACCACTTGATATAGTTCCTTTATTTACAATTATGTTTCCATTAGAGCCATTGTCGCCAATACCAAAAATTGCATCCCCTGTAGCAGATATAGTGCCTGTATTAGTAATGGTGACATCGTTTACATTATTAATTTCAAAGCCATTTCCTCCTGTTGCGGTGATCGTCCCAGAATTTGTAATAGTGCCAGCTGAATAGTCAGTTCCTGATGAATATATATATAGTGTATTCGCTCTACCCGAAATAGTACCAGAATTTATTATTGTCCCTGCGTTAGCCTGTTGACCAAAATTAATTGTTCTATCTTTTGAAGACGTAATATTTCCAGAATTATTAATTGTTACTGTTCCAAAAGAAGGATGTAATTTAATAGTGTCTGCACGTTCAGACTCTAAAGTTCCACTATTTACAATAGATACTGTTCCTCTAGATTGTAACAATGAAAGTGCTGAACCAGGACTATTAGCATTATCAGTCACTGATACTGTTCCAGAATTATCTATACTAAAATCTGTAGATTGATCAGCTTCAATTCCTTTAGTTGTTCCAATAATTGTGCCATTATTAGTTATAGTAGTCGAGCTTGTTGAAAAAGTATGACCTTCTAATTCTACAGGTTCTGCAGCACTTGTATCGACTGTAACATCAGCATTAACAGTAAGTGTGTCGTTATTTGACATAACAATTTGACTAGAGTGGTTAGATGAAATTGTTATATCTTCGGCTTTGGTAATATTTAAAAATATTTGATTATGAATAATTATGCATAAAAATATTATAAAATATCTCATATTAAAATACTTAAACATTTTTAAAGAAATAGTTCTAGGGACCGTTTGTCATTAAAATCTTTAAAATAAAAGTGATTTAAAGCTATTTTCAAAAAAAAGATAAACTAATGTTCCAATGATTATGTATGGTCCAAAAGGAATTTGTGAAGACAGAGATTTTGAACGTTTCAACAAACTTGGAATAACACTTAATAAAGCTATTACAGAGGATAAAAATATTATAAAAGGTATTGATATCCATCCAAACCAAAAACCAATTGCTGACAAAAGTTTTGCATCTCCTAAACCCATGCCCTCTTTTTTCCTAATTTGTTTATAGAAATAAATTATAGACCAAATAATCAAGTAACCAAAAATTCCTCCAATTAGAGAATTAATATAGTTTGGGAAAATTGGATTTAAATTTGGATCAAAAGATTTTATAAAACCAATTATCATCAGAGAAAAAGTTAATACATTAGGAATGATGTAATGTTTTAGGTCTATGAAGAAAATTATTATAAGAGATAACCCTAAAATCAAAAAAAATAAGGTAGTTAGGCTAATACCAAATAAATAATAAATCCCCAAAAAATAAACAATTGTAATTAGCTCAACTATTAAATACTGAGGTGAAATTTTTTTTCTACAACTTCTACATTTGCCGTTTAAAAATAGAAATGAAATTATAGGAACATTGTCTTTCCAAGTAATTAATTTTTTACAGTTTGGACAAAATGATCTTCCTGATACAACCCCTTTACCTTTAGGGAGTCTATAAATACAAACATTTGCAAAACTGCCCCAAAGACCCGCAAGAATAGTTACAAATATTAGATCCACAGAAACTGATTATAATTTAATGTTTGATGTTATGTGAATTAACCCATCAATTACATACTGAACCATTAGTACGGCATCCTGAAGGTGGATGTATAAATTAGGTGTATTAATTATAATCTCCATTGTTGAAAAATTTATCAAAAATTGCTTAAAATACTAGTTAAATAAATGTTTCTATTTAAATCAAAAAAACCGATCGAACCTAAAAAAGAAGCTGAACAAGTTAATGTCGACTTAGAACTTGTCACAAAAATGAATCAAGACTTTGCTTTATCTCTTGATTTAAACGACACCCTAATGAACGCATTGCGAGTAATTATTGCAAGACTGAATGCAGAAGCTGCAAACATTTTTTTAATAAATGATCAAAAGAAAAAATTTGAATGTATTGCATCACTTCATCAAGATTATTTGGATGAATATGAATTAGATCTAAAAGATGGTGTTATGGGTAAAGCTGTTCAGCAAAGAAAGTGTATTCGTGTAGGAAACGTTAGAAAAGATGTAAGAGAAATCGCAGAATTTTATTTTGACTTAGATAATAAAACAAACTTTACAACATACTCAGTTTTGTGTTCACCTTTGATTGCTGCAAATGAGTGTATTGGAGTTATTCATTGTTTAAATAAGAAAACTCAAGACAAACTATTTATAGAAGATGATAGAAAACTTTTAGAAACACTATCTGCTCCTGCTGCACTAGCAATTAGAAATGCAAAGATGGCAAAAGAAATGGTTGAAAAAAATAAAATTCAAAAAGAAGTAGAAATTGTTGGAGAAATTCAAAGATCTTTATTGTCTAAAAATAAAGAGAAAGACTTTCCTATTTCAGGTATCAATATTCCAGCAAAAGTTGTTTCTGGGGATTTTTATAATTTTTCAGATTTAGGAGATGGAAAATATGGATTTGGGGTTGCAGATGTATCTGGAAAAGGGATTAAATCATCTTTGTTGATGTCAAAAGCATCCAGTCTTTATAGATGTTTAAGCAAAACAAATCTTTCTGCATCAGATCTGTTGTTTCAGCTTAATAATGAAATATGTGAAACAATTTCGAGAGGTATGTTTGTTACGATGCTAATCGGAATATATGATTCAAATAAAAAAGAGCTGTTGTTGTCTAGTGCGGGTCACGAACCACCATTGATACTATCTTCTGATGGTGCTTTTAGTAATTTTTCAGAAGCAGGTCCACCATTAGGTATTATGCCAAAAACGAAATATCCTGAACATACCATTCCTTTTGAAAAAAGCTCAATGTATATTTTTACTGATGGAATTACTGAGATAAAAAATCCAAGTGGAGAAATGTTAGGATCTGAAGGATTTGAAAATTATATTAAAAAATACCAGTCAACTCCAATTAACGAGAGGCTTAAAACAATGATTGATGATATTCTTGGTGCAGGCCACATACAAAAAGATGATTTAACAATTGTTGCTATAGATGGAAAATAGTTAATAGACTGATATTTGTTCCTGATTATAAATTTTACAACTCATAACAATACTCAATCCCAACATAATAGATAATAAAGATGATCCGCCATAAGACATTATAGGTAATGGTGCACCAACAATTGGTAGCATTCCTAAAACCATTGCTATGTTAACAAATACATATAAAAAAATTGCTGTAGCAAAACCAAAGCAATATAATTTTGCAAAGAAACTCCTGGAGACTAGCCCAACGTTTATTATTCTATAAATTAATAATATGTATAAAAATAAAAGTATAATTGACCCAAGAAACCCGAACTCCTCTGAAAAAAGTGTAAATATAAAGTCGGTATGTTTTTCAGGTAAAAATTCTAAATAGCTTTGAGTTCCTTTTAGATATCCTTTTCCAAAAAAACCGCCAGATCCAATAGCTATTTTAGATTGAATTATTTGATACCCAGCTCCTAGGGGATCTCTATCAGGATTAAAGAAAGTTAGAATTCTCGATTTTTGATAAGGTTTTAAAATGGATATAGCAAAAGGTAATGAGACCAATAATAACAATCCCGAGTAAATAAAGTATTTAATATTAAGACCTGCCAACCAAATTATAGCAATACCACTTCCTGCAATTAAAATAGAAGTACCTAAATCAGGTTGCTGTATAACAAGATAACAAGGAATTATTAAAAGTATAATTGGTTGAATTAAAAATTTATAGCTTTGAATATCTGAGCTTTGTATCCTATGATAATATCTAGCAAAACATATTATTACTGCAATCTTCATTAGCTCTGAAGGCTGTAAATTTAGAAAGTATAAGTTTATCCATCTTGTTGCTCCTGAGGCTGAAATTCCAAAAAATAAAACTGTTATTAATAAAACTAATCCAACAATATAAAACAAGTAAGCATTTTTATACCAGGTAGAAACTCTGACAAATGATAAGATTAAAAATAAAGTAAAAAATACAGATAATCTTATTATGTGATTTTTAGTATAAAAAGAAAATTTTCCTCCCTCTGTTGAGTAAATTGCAAATACACTAATCGACCCAATAGCAATGATTAACAATATCAATAAATAATCAATAGATCTTAATTTGTCTAAAAAACCGTAATTACTAGATTGTATTCTCTCTCTTAACATTACGCTAAACTTGTATTTCCGTTATTAAATTGTTCTCTTAATTTATGTCTGTCGATAATTCTTTTGATCAATTTGCTTGCAAGCGGAGCGGCTGCTTTACTTCCAGAGCCTCCATGTTCAATAATAACACTTATTGCATATCGTGGATCCTTATATGGCGCAAAAGCAATATACAATGCATGGTCTCTTTTTTTATACTCGATTTGATCAGTATCTAAATCTAGTTCTCTATCAAGATCAGTTATTCTTCTAACTTGCGATGTTCCAGTTTTACCAGCAAATTGATATTTGAGATCATCATAACGAGATTTGTATGATGTTCCATATTGCTCATTTGTAGAGCCAAACATTGCATCTAGAACAAAATTAATATTAGACTTTTTGTGATACATTCTTTGATAAAGTTCAACTTTTATGTCATCTAAGTAATTTCTTTCATGCAATGGAAAATTAGATTGATCTAATTTAATTTTATTTATTACGTCCTTATAATTTATAGACTCGTCTTTTATGATGTGAGGCTTTATTTTATATCCTCCATTTGCAATTTGTGCAGTCATTAGACAAAGTTGTAGTGGTGTAGTCTGAATATAACCTTGCCCAATACCATTGATAACAGTTTCTCCTAAATACCAACTTTGCTCCAATGAACGTCTCTTCCATTTAGTATCTGGAACCAATCCATTTTTTTCGTCGTTATAAAGATCTCCAAGTACATTAGTCCCTAGCCCATATCTTTTTGCAATTATAGATAATTTATCAACACCTAATAATCTTGCCATTTCATAAAAGTAAATATCGCAAGATTGTTTGATTGCATTTCTCAACTTCATGTAACCGTGACCTTCTTTTTTCCAACAATGATATTTAATTCCATATAGTTCATATGGATGCTTATGACCTTTGCATCTTATTGTTTTATTGGGATCTAATATTCCATATTCAAGAGCTGCTAGAGCAACCAACGGCTTAAAAGTTGAACCAGGAGAATAAAGCCCTGCAATAGACTTATTTATCAATGGTTTTAGAGGATTATTTCTAATTTCTTGCCAATCTTTTTGATTAATTCCGTGTGTAAATTTATTTGGATCATAGGTTGGTGATGATGCCATTGCAACAACTTCTCCAGTATAAATGTCCATTGCGCATATTGAACCTGCTTTTCCTTTAAGCAGCTCTTGGGCATATTTTTGAATTTCTATATCTATAGTTAAGTTAACTTTATTACCTTGTCTTTCTTTAATATAATCTATTTGGCTTATTCTTTTTCCAGATGCATTGACTTCATATCTTTTAATACCGTAGTTACCTATTAACATTTTCTCTTGTGAATTTTCTATTCCATATTTTCCAACTTTTAGACCTGGAACAAAATTTTCTTTTATCTCAGGTTTTTCAAGATCTTTTGGACTAGCTTCACCAACATAACCAACTATATGTACCAAGTCATTCGCATAGGGATAAAACCTAGACGTCGATAATACAGGTTTTGCACCTTCTAATTCGTGTAAATATAGATTAATTTTTGAGAATTGTTCCCAAGTTAAATTATCTGAAACTACTAATGTATCCCAAGGTTTTAATCTATCCTTTTTTTTATATAATTTTTTAACTTGAAACTGATCCAAACCAATTAAATTTTTAATTTTGAATATTGTTACATCAAAATCATTAATTTCATCTAATATTAAGTGTAGCTGAAACACTCTATCGTTACTTGCTAGTACTTTATTAAAGTTATCTACAATTATACCTCTCTGAGGAGGAGTTTTCCATTCACGTATCCTATTTTTATCAGATAAGATTTCATATTTTTCTCTATCAGAAATTTGTAGGTTATATAACCTTGATGATATGCCAGCAAAAAGTAATATTTTTGCAGCGGCCAGAATAAACATCCTCCTTGTTATAACTCTACCTTTTTCTATGTTTCTTCCTCTATTCAACATTTTCTTGTCTTAAACCTAGTAAGTAAATTTGATTAAATATTTTTGCCACTGCTGGATAAATTAAAAATGAAAAAAAGGCTGTTGACATTAAAGCCCCATAACTAATATTTCCATCAAAGAAAATTGCTAATACTGTAAAATGAATTGAGCTAACAATTAATATTGCGATAAAAAATAGAATCCAATCATAAATTAAATTAGGAACTAGAGTTCTTGCCCTAAAAAAAGATGCAATAACACAGAGTAAAAGGTAATTTATTGATGAAACTCCAATTGGTAGATTTTGTACAACATCATTAATAACACCTGCAAAAAAAATAAGTCCATAACCAAGCATTTCGGGTTTTCTTAAAACCCAATAAAAAACAATTAAGTGAATAAAATTAAAAGATATATTAATTTTAAAAATATTAAATGAAAATGAGTAGCCTGTTAAAGCAAAGAAAAATAATAAAATAATTGGAAAACCATTTAATAGGTATTGATAAATTTTTATATCTCCTCTGGCCATTTTACTTATTCACCTGCACATAATTAAGTTGATTTAAATTGCTAAAAAACTTCACGTATTTTTTATTTTCCTGAATAATTATTTTTCCAACAGGAATTGATGCTGGAATTGTGCCATCTGATCCAGAGGTATATACAATTTCGTTCTCTTTTATTTCGTTGTCTTTTGGCAAGTACTCCAACTCTGCATAATCATCATTCCCATTTCCTGAAAGTATTGCATTGATACCACTTGGCTCAATAATGATTGGGATTTTGCTATTAAGATCGTTGGCCAGTAATACTCTTGCGCTCAAAAAGTTAACATTTACAACCTTTCCAATGTAATATAGCCGATCTTTAACAGCTGATCCTAATTTAACTCCATTTTTTTGACCTTTGTTAATTATTAGAGACTTCATATAAGGACTTTGTTTATCCAACAAAATCTTAGTTAACATAAACTCTTTAGAAAAAAGATCTCTTTCCTCTATCAATTTTTTTAAAAGGGCATTTTCTGATTTATAAAAATCAACTTCTTTTCTAAGTGAGTCAAGATCAAGGTCCTTATCTCTTAAAACTGAAAACTCTTCATACATACTCATATGATCTTGGAAGAGGTAGTACTTGTCTTTTACATATTTAAATGGACCAGATACGACATATGAACCTCTAAATATTATATCTTTTGTAATAGACCTAAATTGATTAACAGGACCAGTTTTAAAATACTCTAATGATAAAACTAAAATTGATATAATTAATAGAGTAAATAAGGAAAACTTTTGTCTATTTCCTTTTTTTAGAAATGCTGAACGAATAGCAATAATGAAATCATCTCTACTCGATTCTGTTGACATAATATTTAATACTCAGATAGTACAGTAGAAAATATTTCTTGATCGTCTAACGCCTTTCCTGTTCCTATTGCGACACATGACAATGGATCATCAGCAATATTTACTGGTAATCCAGTTTCTTTAGAGAATCTTTTATCTATATTTTTTAAAAGTGATCCTCCTCCTGTCATTGTTAAACCCATATCAACTAAATCGGCTGATAACTCCGGGGGTGTATTTTCTAATGCTTTTTTTATTCCAGATACAATTTCTTTAAGTATCGGGTTTAAAGCTTCTGAAGTATCTTGTTCTGAGATGTTTACCTCTTTAGGAGTTCCTGATCTTAAATCTCTACCTTTGACAGCATAAGTGTTATTATTTGTAGGTATTGCAGTACCAATATCTTTTTTGATTTTTTCAGCAGTACTATCTCCAATCATTAGATTATATTCTTCTCTCATATAATCTTTCAATGCATTATCCATTGCATCTCCTGCTACTCTTAGCGATTCAGAATAAACGACACCACCTAACGACATAACAGCAATTTCTGTTGTTCCGCCACCAATATCTACAACCATTGATCCTGTTGCTTCTTGGATTGGTAACCCAGCTCCGATTGCTGCCGCGATTGGCTCTTCAATTAGTTGAACTCTTCTTGCTCCAGCTGCTAATGCACTGTCTTGAATAGCTTTTCTTTCAACTGGTGTTGATCCAGTTGGCACACAAATTAAAATTCTAGGATTTGCAATTGTTTTTTTATGAACTTTTTTAATAAAATGTTTAATCATTTCTTCTGTCACAATAAAGTCAGCAATTACACCATCTCTCAGAGGTCTTATTGCTTGAATATTACCTGGTGTTCTACCCAACATTGTTTTAGCTTCATCACCTACTGCTAAAACTGATTTTTTTCCTTTATTATCAACAACTGCTACCACTGATGGTTCATTTAAAACTACACCTTTGCTTTTTAAAACAACTAGGGTATTAGCTGTTCCAAGATCAATCGCCATATCTTGGCTCCAAAACTTTCTTAAATTGGCAAACATTGACATTTAACTATATTCCTTTCACTTTTTGATGTTTAATATTTTGAGATGGTGCTTTTTTCTCACGTTTTATAAGCATTTTATTCAATGCATTTAAATATGCGTTTGCTGATGCAACTAAAGTATCTGTGTCAGCTGATTGACCTACTGTAGTCCTATCATTTTCTTCAATTTTTACACTAACGGTCGCTTGAGCATCTGTACCTTCTGTTACTGCATGAACTTGGTATAGAGATAATTTTACATCGTGAGGGAATAATTTTTTTATACATTTAAATATTGCATCAACCGGTCCATCCCCTGTTTCAGTTGTATTCTTAATATCTCCATAAACATCTAATGTCATCTCAGCTTTTTGTGGTTCCCCTGTGCCAGCAAATACTTTTAAAGATTTTAAATTAATCGCATTTATTTTATTGTCTACAATCAAACTATCATCAACTAACGCTACTATATCTTCATCGTATATATGTTTCTTTTTATCAGCTAAAACTTTAAATTTTCCAAAAGCAGCTTGGATGATATCATCTGTAAGATCTGAATAACCTAAGTCAGATAATTTGTCTTTAAAAGCATGTCGTCCTGAATGTTTACCCATAACAAGTGAGGTTTTCTTAACGCCTACACTCTCTGGAGTCATAATTTCATAAGTTTCTCTATTCTTTAACATTCCATCTTGATGAATTCCTGACTCATGAGCAAAAGCGTTTTTTCCAACTATTGCTTTATTAAATTGAACCGGAAAACCAGTTGCATTTGAAACTATTTTGGAGGCTTTACTTATTAATTCTGTTTTAATGCCTGTATTATAAGGCATCAAATCATTTCTAGTTTTAATTGCCATAACTACTTCTTCTAATGCAGCATTACCTGCTCTTTCACCGATTCCATTAATTGTACACTCTATTTGTCTCACACCCTCTGAAACGCCAGCTAATGCATTTGCTACTGCTAAGCCAAGATCATTGTGACAGTGTGCGGATAATATTGCTTTGTCTATGTTTGGAACATTATTCTTTAAATGTTTGATTGTTTTTGCAAATTCTTCTGGAATAGAATAGCCAACTGTATCTGGAATATTTATAGTTTTGGCTCCACAGTTAATTGCAAGTTCGACTGTTTTACACATAAAATCCATATTAGTTCTAGTTCCGTCTTCGCATGACCACTCAACATCATCAGTAAAATTTCTTGCATAAGTAACACTTTCTTTAATTGCATCTAGAACCTGATCGTTTGTCATTTCAAGTTTGTGTTTCATATGTAATGGACTTGTAGAAATAAAAGTATGGATTCTAAATCTTGGAGCATGTTTTAGAGACTCGTGACATGCATCAATATCTTTTTTTAATGCTCTTGAAAGACCACATGGAATTGAGTTTTTCATTATTTTGCTTATTTCAGAGACTGCCTCAAAATCTCCTGGTGATGCAATCGGGAAACCAGCTTCAACGATATCTATTCCCATTTCATCAAATACTCTTGAAATCTGAATTTTTTCCTCAACGCTCATAGATGCGCCTGGTGATTGTTCACCATCACGCATTGTCGTATCAAATATGTATAATTTTTCTTTATCTGACATTGTAAATTTTTAGCTGAAGCATAATACATGCTCTCGCTCAGATTGCAAAATAAATTGCGTAATTTAACCCAATTTTAACATGAAGTTATTTCTTGTCACTATCGACAAGCTTCTTCTTGGCAATCCAAGGCATCATTTCTCTTAAAGTAGCACCAACTTTTTCAACTGGATGTTCTGCTAGTTTTGCTCTTGTTGCTAAGAAATTTTTCTGACCATTCTTACATTCATCCATCCATTGTTTAGTAAATTTACCTGACTGGATGTCTGCTAAAACTTCTTTCATTCTTTTCTTTGTTTCTTCTTTGTTTATTATTCTAGGGCCTGACTCGTATTCTCCATATTCAGCAGTATTAGAAATAGAATAATTCATATTTGCTATTCCACCTTCATAAATTAAATCTACAATAAGTTTAACTTCATGAACTGTTTCAAAATATGCCATTTCTGGTTCGTATCCTGCTTCAACTAAAGTTTCATATCCATTTTTAATTAATTCAACAAGTCCTCCACATAATACTGTTTGTTCACCAAATAAGTCTGTTTCTACTTCATCTTTAAATGTTGTCTCAATTATACCTGATCTTCCACCTCCAATCGCTGAAGCATATGACATAGCTAAATCTCTAGCTTTACCTGATCCGTTTTGATGAACAGCAAATAAACACGGAACTCCTCCACCTTTTTCATATTCACTTCTAACTAAATGACCTGGTCCTTTAGGAGCTACCATAAATACATCTAAATCTTTTCGAGCTTTTATTAAATCATAATGAACATTTAATCCGTGAGCAAAGGCTATAGATGTCCCTTCTTTTACACGTTGCTCAATATGATTTTTGTAAATAGTTGCTTGTAATTCATCTGGAGTTAAAATCATCACAACATCAGCCCATTCAGCAGCATCCGAAAGGTTCATAACTTTTAAACCTTTAGATTCTGCTTTTTCAATACTTGACGACCCTTCTCGTAGAGCTACAACAACTTCTTTTACTCCACTATCTTTTAGATTTAAAGCATGAGCGTGTCCTTGGCTACCATATCCAAAGATTGCAATTTTTTTATCCTTTATTAAATTTGCATCAGTATCTTTTTCATAAAACATTTTCATTTTTTTTCTCCTAATTTATTATTTAAATATATCTGCACCTCTTGTCATAGCTACGGCTCCTGTTCTTGAAACACTCACCAATCCAAATTTTTTTAAATCCTTTGACATTTTATCTATTTCTCGTCTTAAAGCTGTTATTTGAATAACATTTGATTTTTTTGTTTTGTCTAGTATTACAGGATTATATTTTTTACAAGCTTTCAATGCACCTTCTAATTTATTATTTGGACCAACGATTTTAAATAACGCCATCTCCTTAAATATTACTGCTTTATCTTCTCTTTTAAAATCTGCAACCTTATGAACAGGCACAAGTTTTCTTAATTGAAGTTTAATTTGATTAACAACTTGTGGTGTTCCTGTAGTTACAATTGTTATCCTTGATAAATTTAACTTTTCATCAACTTGGGCAACTGCTAAAGATTCAATATTATAACCTCTACCAGAAAATAGACCGACTACTCTAGCCAATACACCAGCTTCATTGTCTACCCAAACAACTATAATATGTGTATCAAATTTCTCTTTTTTATTTGAAAAACTATACGCTGATTTTGAATTAGGCATTAAACTAAGGACTTGCCTTTACCAGTAATCTTCTTACTTTCTTGATCTTTGGGCCCCAAAATCATCTGATTATGAGGCTTTCCCGATGGTATCATTGGAAAACAATTTTCTACTTTATCAACCATACAATCAAAAATTACAGGTCTATCTGTATTTAACATTTCAATAATTTTATCGTCTAACTCTTCTGGGGTTTTTGCTCTTATACCAACACAGTTATATGCTTCAGCTAATTTAACAAAATCCGGTAGAGCAGCAGTATAACTTTCAGAATAGTTTTTATCATGCAAAAGTTCTTGCCATTGTCTAACCATACCCATGTATTGATTGTTTAATATAAATATTTTAATTGGAAGATTGTATTGTACAGCTGTAGACATTTCTTGTATTGTCATTAATACTGAAGCTTCTCCCGCAATATCAATAACTAATTTTTTTGGATGAGCAACTTGTACACCCACTGCCGCTGGTAAACCATATCCCATAGTACCTAAACCGCCAGATGTCATCCAACGATTTGGTTTGTTAAATTTATAATGTTGTGCGGCCCACATCTGATGTTGTCCTACCTCAGTAGTAATGTAGGAGTCTTTATCTTTAGTTAATTCATATAATCTTTCAATAGCATACTGAGGCTTTATGGTCTCCTCACTTCCAATATAATCTAAGGATCTAATTGACCTCCATTTTTGAATTTTTTCCCACCACTTAGAAGTCTTTTGTTTATTTGAGTTTAAAAATTTTGATTTTTTTTGTTTTAAACTTTTTAGGGTTGATGAAAGAACAGTTTTTACATCTCCTACAATAGCTAAATCTACTTTTACATTTTTATTTATAGATGATGGATCTATATCAATGTGAACTTTTTTTGATTTTGGTGAAAATTCGTCTATTTTGCCTGTTATCCTATCGTCAAAACGTGCTCCAATGTTAATCATTAAATCACAGTCATGCATTGCATTATTTGCTTCATAAGTTCCATGCATACCTAACATTCCTAAAAATTGATTATCATCGCCTGGGAAAGATCCTAATCCCTGTAAAGTTGATGTAATGGGAAAACCTGTTGCATATACAAGTTCTCTTAAAAGTTCACTTGCCTTAGGTCCAGAATTAATCACTCCGCCACCAGTATAAAAAATAGGTTTTGAAGATTTACTCATTAATTCAATTAATTTATCAATGCTATTTTGATTAAAATGATTATGAGATTTACCATTTAATTTGTTTTCTTTTTTGGGTTTCTTATATTTTGTTTTTTGAAATTGAATATCTTTAGGTATATCTACTAAAACCGGTCCTGGTCTACCAGTAGTTGCTACCTCAAATGCTTTATGTATTGTATTAGCTAAATCATTTATATCTTTGACTAACCAATTATGTTTAGTGCAAGGTCTGGTTATTCCAGTTGTATCACATTCTTGAAATGCATCTGTGCCAATTAAATGAGTTGGAACTTGTCCTGAAATACATACTAATGGAATGGAATCCATATACGCATCAGTCAAAGCTGTAACCACGTTTGTTGCACCTGGTCCTGAAGTTACTAATATAACACCTGGTTTACCGGATGATCTTGCATATCCTTCTGCAGCATGACCTGCGCCTTGTTCATGTCTGACTAAAACGTGTTTGATTGATTTAAAATTTTGCAATTCGTCATAAATTGGAAGTACCGCACCACCTGGATAACCAAAAATATGATCAACATTTTGGTCCTCCATACATTTAAATACGATTTCAGCTCCAGAGTATAATTTTGACATTCAGACAATCTAGCTGAAGTTGTGCTAATAGGTCAAGCAATCTATGCTGATTTAGGAAATTTTTTTAAAAATGATTTGAGTCTATCAAATTTTATTTTTTGCCAATCAGACATTTGTCCTCTTGCCCAAGTAGACTGTCTCTTAGCATATTGCCTTGTTTTTATTGATATTTTTTCTTTCAGTTCATTGAGATCTATTCTTTTTTCAAGATATTCTTTAATCTCACTTAGACCAATAACTTTATTAGATGATAAATCTTTCTTTACTCTTAATTTGTAAAACCTCTTAGCCTCTTTTATTGCCCCATCTCTTAACATTTCATTAGTTCTTAAGGAAATTTTCTCAATTAACTTATCTCTAGGATAATCAATATGTAACTTTATAAAGCTGTCCCGAGTAAATTCAGAGTAAGTTTCACTATACCAATCAAACAAAGATTTATTTGTAAACTTTTTTACTTCATAGGCTCTTATTGATCTTTGAGTGTCATTTTTGTTGATTTTTTTTTTGCAAAGTGGGTCTAGTTTAATAAGCGCGGAATAAAATTTAGTTTGTCCTATTTTTGATTGTTTTTTTCTAATTCTATTTCGAATAGTGAATGGAATGTCAGGAATTTTAACTATACCATCAATAAGTGCTTTAAAATACAAGCCAGTACCACCAACAAGAATTGGAATTTTGTTTTTTTTCTTAATATTATTAATTTTTTTCTTGGCATCCTTAAGCCAATTTCCTGTAGAATAATTATCCTTTACACTTTTAAATCCATATAAATGATGTTTTATATTTTTTAAATCATTTTGCTGTGGTCTTGCTGTAAGAATTTTTAATTCTTTAAATATTTGCATACTATCTGCATTTATAACTTCTCCATTTATTTTTTTTGCAAGCTGTATAGCAAATTTTGATTTTCCAGATGCTGTTGGTCCTGAAATAAGAATTATTTTGGACTTTAAGTCCATTAATTTAGTTTAACACCAATATATCTTCTTTGGTTATTATTATTGTAAATTGCAATAAGTAAACTTTTATCATTACCTTTTAGAGCTAGTTTTACAATGTTATCTAGATCTCCAATGGTGTTGATCTTTTTCTTTTGTGCTTCAACAATAATATTATTTACTTGAAGATAATTAACTGGGCTATCTTTATCGATTTCTGTGATAACTAATCCTGTTGTATTGTTTGGTAAATTTCTTTCTTTAATATCATCTTTATTTAGCAATCTCACTTTTATTTTCAAACCATCTATTGCATCTTCTTTAGGTTTTTCTGTTACCAAACCTTGAGATTTAAAGTCTTCTGATGTCTCCAATCTTCCAAGTATAATTTCTTTTGTTATTTCCCTTTTATTTCTCCAAACTTTTAATTTTACTTTTTTTCCAACTTCGGTTTCTGCAACTATTCTCGGAAGTTCACTCATTTCATTAATTTTTTTACCATCAAATTCTAAAATAATGTCTCCAGCTTTAATTCCTCCTTTATCTGATGGACTATTTTCAGCAACACTAGCAACAAGTGCTCCTCTTGGTTCATCTAATTTTTCAACATCTGCAATATCTTGAGTTACTGTTTGAATTCTTACGCCAAGCCATCCTCTTTTGGTTTCTCCAAATTCAATTAATTGATTTATTACTTTTTGAGCACTGTTAGATGGAATCGCGAAACCAATTCCAATTGAACCTGATTGACCTAATATTGCTGTGTTAATTCCAACTACATCACCATTCATGTTAAACAATGGACCTCCTGAATTACCCTGATTAATAGATGCATCTGTTTGTATGTAGTCTTCATATTTTGAAAGGCCTATGCTTCTATTTCTAGCTGAGATTATTCCTGCAGTTACTGTTCCACCTAAGCCAAATGGATTTCCAATTGCAATAACCCAATCACCAATTCTTGCAGTATCAGAGTCTCCAAATTTAACTGGGGTAAATTTTTGATCTGACTCTATTTGAAGAACTGCCAAATCCATACCAGGATCAGCTCCAATTACTTTTGCCTTTATATTTTTTTCACCATTAACTCTAACAAAAACATCCTCCGCACCCTGTATCACATGATTATTTGTAATAACTATTCCTTTTTCATCTATTATAAAGCCAGATCCAAGTGCACTTGTCTGTCTCTTTTGAGGAGTTCCATAATCTTTAAACATATCTTCAAAAGGAGACCCTGGGGGAAATTCAAATGGAAATGGATTAGACCTTGTTGTTACTGTTGTTGTAGTCGAGATATTTACTACTGACGGCATTAATTTTTCAGCTAGATCTGCAAAAGACGCAGGCATATTTGCTGCGCTGGAAGTATTTTGAATATTAAGTGAAAATAATATTATTAATAAAATCTTAATGAATCTCATCTTTTTAAGTACCAAATAATAATAAAACCTATTATTGCAAAAACTAACCCACCAGTTCTTAACTGATTATCAGTGGCTTCATTTAATTTCATTATCATATTTTTCATTTTTGATGGAAATATGGCGTAAAGAATACCTTCAATAAAAAGGAATAGACCAAATGCGATGATCAATTCTCTCATTAAATTTACTCTACTTTTTGATCAATATTTCCGAAAAATTTAAAAAATTCACTATCAGGCGAAAGTATCATAGAAGTTTCACCACCAATTAATGCTTTTTGATATGCCTGCATTGCTCTATAAAAAGCAAAAAATTCAGGATCTTGTCCGAAGGCGTCAGCAAAAATTTTGTTTTTCAAACCATCACCTTCCCCTTTCATAATTTCAGATTTTTTTTGCGCATCTGCAAGTATGACTGTTACTTCTTTATCGGCAGTTGATGTAATAGTTACAGCCATCTCTGCACCTTTTGCTCTAAATTCTTTTGCTTCCCTCTCCCTTTCAGTTTGCATTCTTCTAAAAATTGCATCACTGTTTGCTTGAGGAAGATCTGCTCTTTTAATTCTTACGTCGACAATACTAATACCAAAATTTTCAGCCTCATTATTTACACCCTCTTGAATCAAAGACATCTGTTTAGTTCTGTCCTCTGATAGAAGTGTTTGTAGTTCTTGTTGACCAAGTACATTTCTTATTCTAGAATTTATAATTGTTGCCAGTCTTGATCTTGCGACTCTTTCGTTTCCTACAGATATATAAAATTTTAGAGGGTCAATAATTTGAAACCTTGCAAACGCATCAACAATTAATCTTTTTTGATCTGATGCAATTACCTCTTCCGGCGGTGTATCAAGGTTTAAGATTCTTTTATCTAAGAATACTACGTTTTGAATAAAAGGAATCTTAAAATTTAAACCTGGTTTTAATATAATTCTTTTAGGATCACCAAATTGAAGTACTATAGCTTGGTTAACTTCTTTTACAATGAACACTGAAAAGTATACTGTTGCTGCGATAAGAATAATAATTGGTAATAAAAATTTTCCAGCTTTCATATTAATTATTTCCTGTCTTTAACTCTTGCAAAGGTAAATAAGGAACAACACCTTCGCCTGAATTCTTGTCGATTATAATCTTGTTTATATCTGCTAGCACTTCTTCCATTGTCTCAAGATACATTCTTTCTTGGGTTACTTTTTTTGCTTTAGCATATTCATTGTAAATTGATAAAAATCTACTTGCTTCTCCTTCTGCCTTCGCAACAACTTCTTTTTTATATGCTTCGGCGGCTTGAAGGATTTTTGCTGCCTCACCTCGTGCTCTTGGTATCACGTCATTAGCGTATGCTTCGGCTTCGTTCTTGGATCTTTCCATATCTGCTCTTGCAGCTTGAACATCTCTAAATGCATCTATAACTTGATCTGGCGGATCAGCTTTCTGAGTTTGGACTTGAGTAATTTGGATACCACTAGTGTATTCGTCCAGAATTTTTTGTATTATTTCTTGAGTATCTGCCTCGATTACAGATCTACCCTCTGTTAAAATAGGTTGAATATCAGACCTCGCTATCACTTCTCTCATTGCGGTCTCTGCGGCTGCTTTTACAGTTCCCTCTGGGTCTTGAATTTTAAATAAAAAATTTCCTGCGTCTTTGATAACCCAAAATACAGAAAAATCGATATTTACTATATTTTCATCACCCGTTAACATTAAACTTTCCTCTGGAACATCTGCAACTCCACCTGATGAAAAACCACTATCTCTTTCAGACCTAAATCCAATATCCATCCTATTAACTTTCGTAACTTTAGGGGTTAATACGTTTTCAATTGGGAAAGGTAGATGATAATTTAATCCAGGCTGAGTAGTTTTTACAAATTTACCAAATCTTAATACTACGCCTTGCTCGTCAGGCAAAACTCTATAAAGACCACTTAAAGTCCATACAACTAAAAGAATTATAAGACCAATGATTATTGGCTTAGCGCCACCTTTACCTCCACCAAGAAATTTATTTATTGTAGCTTGTAGTTTGCTTATTACTTCATCAATATTCGGGGGCGTGGGACCTTTTCTAAATCCACCATTACCACCTCCTCCTGGAGGAGATCCCCACGGGCTTTGATTTTTGAAATCATTCATAATACGTCACTCTATATAGTGTCTTTATTAGTAAAAACAAGGTAATGGTAAAGTATGGATAACAAAAAAGTAGGTTTAAGTGACACAATGAAGGCAAAAACAGAGCCAAAAACCTTCAGAAGAAACCCCATTGTTGGAACAAAATTTACCATTGCAATATCGAGTGCAAAAGGAGGAGTTGGAAAGTCAACTTTTGCATCAAATCTTGCTTTAGCACTTAAAAAAATTGATATAAAAGTTGGATTATTAGACGCAGACATATACGGGCCATCTTTACCAAAGCTCTTTTCGATAAGTGAAAAGCCTGAGAGTGATGGTCAAAAACTTAAACCAGTGAAAAAATACGGAATCCAATGTATGTCCATAGGATTTTTAACTGATGAACTAACACCAATGATTTGGAGAGGTCCAATGGTTATATCTGCAATAAAAACTTTTACACAAAAAGTTTTATGGGAAAATTTAGATATTTTAATAGTTGATATGCCTCCTGGCACTGGAGATACACAATTAACATTTGCTCAAGAAATTAAAATGGATGGAGTAATAATTATATCTACCCCACAAGAAATATCTCTACAAGATGTAAAAAGAGGAATTAAAATGTTTGATAAACTTAATGTAGAAATATTGGGACTTATAGATAATATGAGTCATTTTACGGGAGATGACGGAAAAAAATATCCAATATTTGGTGAGGGGGGAGTTCAGAGGACCGCAAAAGAATTTAATAAAAATTTTTTAGGAGAAATACCTATTGACCCAGAGGTTGGTAAGCAAGGAGATTTAGGATCACCAATTGTTGAGAGTTTGCCGGAGCATGAAATATCTAAAATATATTTAAATTTTGCTGAAAAAATAAAAAATATATATTTTTGACTATCTTTACTAATCTAGTTCAAATTTGTCTTTATAGCTTTTTAAAAGTGATGAACTTTGATCAATTTTTTTTAAAAAACAATTTCCAATCACCAAAATATCTAAATTAGTTCCCATAAAACATTTGAATGCATCTATTGGTGAATTAACAATAGGTTCACCACGTACATTAAAAGAAGTGTTTACTAAGATTGGACATCCTGTATTTTCCTCAAATTTTTTTATTAAATTATAAAATTTATGATTTGTAGCAGAATTTACAGTTTGAATTCTTGCAGAATAATCAACATGTGTTACTGAAGGAATTGCTGATCTTTTTATGTTTAGTTTTTCAATTCCAAATAATTGATTTTCTTGGTCTGTCATTTTTATTGACTTCTCCTCTAGCACTTTGGCAACTAAAAGCATATACGGACTCTTTTCTTTTAGATCAAACCAATCACTTAATTTATTTTCTAATATCGCCGGAGCAAATGGTCTAAAACTCTCTCTATATTTAATCTTTAAATTTAAATTTTTTTGCATATTTTCTGATCTTGGATCTCCTAAAATAGATCTACAACCAAGAGCTCTAGGACCAAATTCCATTCTACCTTGAAACCATCCAACACTTTGTTCATTCATTAAACATTTTACAGTCTCATTATATATTTCATCCTCACCAATTATTTTAAACTTTGCCCCAAGTTTATTTAATTCTTCTTCTATTTCAGATTGCTCATACTCCGGTCCAAGAAAAGAGCCTTGCATATCGTCGTTCTTATTTATTATTCTCTCTTTTTTTAAATGCAAATGCCAGAAAGCAAGTGAAGCTCCTATTGAACATCCAGCATCTCCAGCAGCCGGTTGTATCCAAATATTATCAAAATAACCTTTTTTTAAAATTTTTCCATTTGCAACACAATTTAAAGCTACACCTCCTGCCAAACACAAATTTTTTATTTTGTATTCTTCTGACAAAGATTTGGTCAATTTAATCATTATCTCCTCAGTCACTTGCTGAATTGAAGCTGCTATATCCATATGAAATTGTGTTAAATCCTCTTTATTACTTTCTCTCTCTTTCATTCCAAACAAAGTATTAAATTTTGCATTAGTCATTTTTAAACCCGTTGTGTAATCAAAGTATTTTTGATCTAAGTTAAATGTGCCATCTTGCTTAATATCAACTAAATTATCCTTTATAATATTTGTATATTTAGGTTCGCCATAAGGAGCTAAACCCATAAGTTTGTATTCTCCACTATTTACTTTAAAGCCTATGTAATAAGTAAACGCAGAATACAATAAACCTAATGAATGAGGAAAATGTAGTTCCTTTAAAATTTCAAGTTTATTATTTTTTCCAATTGCTGCTGTTGTTGTTGCCCACTCTCCTACTCCATCAGCTGTTAAAACTAATGCTTCATCAAATGGAGATGGATAAAAAGCACTTGCTGCATGACTTAAATGGTGTTCAGAAAAAAATATTTTCTTTTCATCTTTATAATTGTTATCAATAGTCTTTAGATATTCAAAAATTTGTTTTTTTTGAAATAATTTATCTCTTAACCAAGAAGGCATCGCTTTTGTAAATTGAATAAAGCCTCTTGGAGCGAACGCTACATAAGTTTCAAGTAGCCTTTCAAATTTTAAAAAAGGTTTTTCATAAAATACTATCTGATCAACTTCAGATAATTTTAATCTGGAATATTTTAGAACAAAATTTATTGCATTTATTGGAAATGAAGAATCGTGCTTTATTCTTGTAAATCTTTCCTCTTGTGCGGCAGCTACGATTTTACCATCTCTTATTAAGCTTGCTGCGCTATCGTGATAAAAAGCTGATATGCCTAGTATATAGCTCAATTTAAAACAAAGTATAAATAAATGGTGCTACTGCTGATCCTTGGCTTAAAACAATTAGCCCTCCAAACAAAACAAGGAAAAACAGAATTGGAATTAACCAATATTTTTTTCTAACTCTGATAAAGTTCCAAAATTCGACAAAAAAATTCATATTAAAACTGATTTCTCATATTGTTATTAGTATTATCCTTCTCTAACCAATATGTTTTTTTATTTTTTTTTTTTAGACTTAAAATATCTTTTTTTAAAATTCTCATTATGATACCTGTAGGTGTAATTACACCAAAATAGATTATGCCCATCACAATTGGGGAAATTAAATTTCCAAGAAATAGTCCAAACTTCATCCAAAATTTATTAAGTGGTGTTAAAATTTTTGAATTTAAAATTCCTAAAATTAAAAAAATTATCGAAATAACTAACGACCAGACCCTTGGTTCTTTGTTTTGGATTAGTGGAAATAACCCTATTAATAAAAATACTATAAAAAAAACAATTCCAAAGTTTCTATTTGTGGGCATTTTAAATTTATCCATATAAAATATAATTTTAAATTAATTTTTCGGTTTGTTCAAAAGCTTCCATTAATTCATTCCACTCTCTTTTAGATAATCCAGATTCATCTAAGGAAATGTTCTTACCATCAATTAATTTTTTTATAAGTTCTTTACCTTTAGCTGAAACTTCTGTTCCGCCTACTCTATAATCAATAAATGCTTCATAAGTAATTGGAACCCATTTTTTTAATGTTTCAAGCATTACATCTGCGTATGCCCTTATTTCGTATTGAGCGTGATGATCTGCTCTTAGTCTTAAAAAATTCATAAGATTTAGAAGATCTGTTTTCCAATACCATTGAGTATAAGTATTTAAAGTTAAATTCATTCTGGCAAGTTCTCTGGCTAAGCCTCTAGCATCTTTGTCGATTATAGAACCATCATATCTTTCATTAAGCATTGTCTCATAGTTATTGTATGTCTGCTCTGCGTCCCCTTTTAAAAGTTCTAAAACTTTTTTTGCGTGTTCCCCATTTAAAACATCTCCTCTTCCTTGCCTATTGCTTTGTGATTGAGCTGCGAGATGTCTTGGTTCAGGTAAGTAAAATTCTTTATCCAATATTGAATACCTTGCAGAATATTCATTAACATTGGCAGTTCTATGTCTTATCCATTGTCTTGCAATAAATATTGGAAGTTTAACGTGATATTTTATTTCACACATCTCAAACGGTGTGCTGTGCCAATGTCTCATGAGATATTTGATTAATCCTGAATCAGTGGACACTTTTTTTGTTCCCTTTCCATACGATACTCTAGCTGATTGAACAATCGAAGTGTCGTTGCCCATATAATCTACGACTCTTATAAAACCATGATCAAGTATTGGGATAGCATCATAAAGAATATTCTCTAATTCTGGCGCTGTAACCCTTTTTGTTATGTTTTCTTGTGACTGCTGTTCCTTTATTTCTCTATTTTGTTCTTCTGTTAATTTCATTAATAAATTATTGAATCTGTTTAAAATGGTTTTATATTAATTATGTTGGATTTCCAACTATGACGATAAACGAATTTCGTAATAACCATTACGGACGTGGGGGCAGTACCCACCACCTCCACCATTTTCAACTTATGGGGGTGAATTAGGATCGACGGATGACTAAAAGTTATTCTTTCGTTCGGTATTGCTCCACCGTGAAGGGCTTATTGATAATGATAAAACTTATCCAGTAGTTTGTAACGAAAGTGGAAAGCTATTAGGTGAAATAGATAGAGTAATAGTCATGAAATCTATGAGATCAAATCAATAAATTTGCTTATTACCTTCTATCGATTTATTCTTAATATTATCTCTCCATATAATAATCATACCAGCAAAAATAATTACTATTACTCCAGGAAATAATTGGCTCCATGGAGCCTCATTAAAGAAAATCCAACCAAGAATAAAAGATGACGGTATACCAAGATACTCAAATGAAGCTATTTTACTTGCTGAAATTAAACGATAAGAATAAATAAACAATATTGCTGCTGTACCACCCAAAACTCCAGTCATTGTCATCAAAACAAAATCTTTAAAATTTTTAATTTCAACATGTCCTGTAGTTACAAAAAATAATATTAAACCACCAATGACATTAAATATTAATGTATATAACTGAATTTTAGCAGTTGAATGATTGCCTTGAATGAATTTTAAAATTATGACAGTGAAAGCCCATGCTATAGCGGTTAGAATTGGAAAAATTGAGTACAAACTAAAAATTTCACTTGTTGGTTTCATTATCATAACTACACCAACAAAACCAATTATAACTGCTGACCATCTATAAATACCAATTTTTTCACTCAATAAAATTATTGATAGTATTACTATGAAGAAAGGCGATGAGAAGGTTAACGTCATAGCTGTTGCAAATTCCAGATTTACTACTGAGATGAAAATGAACACATTCATAGAAAGAAAACATATTCCTCTCAAGCAACTCAATATCAAAAACTTATTTCCTATGTTTTTAAATATTGTTGAAAATTCATTTGTGAATAAGATCAATAATAGTAAAGGTATAATTGCTGCTACATTTCTAAATAAAGTTAATTGAATTATTGAGTATTCATCACCTAAAAATTTAATAATAACCATGTAAAGATCTATACATAAAATTGCTAAGAGCATTGTAGCAATAGCTAAATATGTTTTTTTTAGATCTGTTTTTTCGGATGAAATTTTCATTTAATAATATTGAAATTAGTATAAGTTTTTAAAATATTATGCAAAATTTTAAGCTTAATGAAGAATTTTTATTAAATAATCAGGATTGGACATTCCCAACATTTACAGCTTATGGACCTGGAAGATTTAAAGAAATTGGAAAGTTTTGCAAAAATTTTAAAATAAATAATGCATTAATTGTTACTGATAGTGGTAGTGTAAATTTACCATTTATAAGTGATTTACAAAATTTACTTAATGATTCAAAAATCAAATCAGATATTTATTCAAATATATCACCAAACCCTAGAGATGATGAAATAGATTCTGGATGTAAAAAATTTCGTGAAGGTAATCATGATGCAATAATTGCAATTGGTGGTGGAAGTGCAATGGATGGAGGAAAAGCAATTTCTCTTACAGTTGATAGCGGTGTACCGTTATGGGATTTTGAATTTGAAAAAGAGCCGCCAAAATTAACTATGGAAAATCCTTTTCCAAAAATAATTACTATTCCAACTACAGCAGGAACAGGCGCTGAAACTGAAGTTACTGCCATGGTCACTCATCTTGAAAAAGGAATGAAGTTTTGTTTATGGCATCCAGATGCCCGACCATGTTTAGCTTTAGTAGATCCAGAGTTAACTTTAAAATTACCAGCAAATCTTACTGCCTGGACCGGTATAGATGCAATGATACATGCAATTGAAGGTTATAGTGTTCCTATGTTTCATCCACTTTGTGATGGTTCTGCATTAGAAAGTTTGAATTTAATTTCAAAATCACTTTATGCAGCTGTCGAAGAACCTGATAATCTCTTAGCTAGAGGAGGCATGATCATAGGATCTTATTTGGGCGGAATAGCTTTCTTAAAAGGCTTAGGTTTAGTTCATGCAATTTCACATATGGTTGGTGCTGAATATAATACTCATCATGGATTGACTAACGCAATTATACTTCCTGCAGTCATGAAATATAATTTACCTGGATTAGAAGAAAAAGTAAAAAGAATGTCAGAGGCTATGCAATTTGAAAACCATTCAATTGAAAGTTTTCAAGACAACTTAAATATAATTCTAGATAGATTAAAAATCCCTAAAGGATTAAATGAATTGGGAGTCCCAGAAGATTGCCAAGAGAGAATAGCAAAGAAATCAATGTTAGACCAAGCTTATGGACAAAATCCTAAGAAGGCATCATTAGATGAGGTCAAGACTTTAGTTTTAGAGAGTATTAGACAAGCAAGATAGGTTTAATTAAGTGCTTGAAAATTTTTCTGTCCATCAAATAATTTCAAAAATAAAAAAAAGAGAAATTAAAGTAGCAGAGGTAGTAAATTTCTATTTGGAAAGAATAAAAAAATTCAACCCAAAATTAAATGCTATTATTTCACATATAGATGAAACGAAAATTAATGAAGAAGCAAAATTAAAAGATGAAGATTTTAATAATAATAATGACAAAGATGATATTTACGGTCTTCCAATTGCTGTTAAAGAATTATTTGATATTAAAAATGAGGTAACATGCTATGGATATAAAGAGTTATTAAAAAATATCCCAAAACAGGACTCGTTATTAGTAAATAATTATAGAAAAAACACAATTTTAATTGGTAAAACAAATCTCTCTGAATTTGCTGTTGGTTGTCATACTACTAACAGAGTTTATGGAGCCACCTCCAATGTTTATGATTATAGTAAGTCAGCAGGAGGGTCATCAGGTGGTGCAGCAGCAGCTGTTGCAGCAAATTTAATTCCTTTTGCAGATGGTACAGATATGATGGGATCTTGTAGAAATCCCGCAGCATTTGCAAATATTTATGGATTGAGACCAACACCTGGTGCGATTGCAGAAGATAGATTTGAAATTAAAAATTTAAAAGATTTTCCTTTAATCTCTACAACTGGATGTTTTGCTAGGACTCCTAAGGACATGGAATTTTTATTTAACTATATAAAAGGGAAAAATGTAAAGGATAAATTATCTTTCGATCTTAAAGATATAAATAATAAAAAACTTTCAGATTTAAAAATTGGATGGTGCATTGATCTAAACGAACAATATAAGTATGAAGATGGAATTATAGACTTATGTGAAAATATTTTAAAAAAATTACAATCAAATAGTTTAAATGTTGAAAATTTAAAAACTGAAATTAACTCGGGAGAATTATGGTATTCTTGGATAACATTAAGAGCCAAAACATTATATGAAAACTTTTTGTTATATAATTTAAAAAATTTAAATGAATTACCTTCCCAAGCATATTGGGAATATGAAAAAGGGAGAAGCATCGAAACAAACGATGTTTTAAAAGCAATAGAAATAAGAAATAAATATATGGATAAAATTCAAAACCTATTTAAACATTATGATTTTTTAGCATTACCTTCGGCTCAATTATTTCCGTTTGAAAAAAACCTAAACAATCCAGAATTTATCAATAATAATAAAATTGACACTTATCATAGATATATGGAAGTCTATACATTATCAAGTTTGCTTGGTTTGCCAACTATATCTATTCCAGTAGGCTTTAATAATAAAGGGCTACCGATGGGAATGCAGATTATAGCAAATAGTAAAGAAGATAATAAAGTAATTAACTTTGCTAAATCTTATGAAGAAATTTTTAACTTTTCAAAATTTAAACCAGAATTAATGTAATTACAATGACTAGACATCCTCATCATTTTAAAATTTCATTTGCATTAGCTATTGCTGCTGGCTCATGGGGAATTTATTGGTTACCTCAAAGAATACTAGAAGATGGTGGTTTGACTGGTGGCTGGGGAACAATATCCCAAATGGCAGTTGGAATATTAATATTATCACCAGTCGCAATTTGGAGAGTTGTAAAAGGAAAGTCTATTGGATTGGAATTTCCTCTCACTGGTTTTTTTGTTGGAAGTGGATTTGTTTGTTACGCTCTTAGCTTTCTTCTTACTGATGTAGTTAAAGCATTAATCATGTTTTATATGATACCTGTTTGGACAACAATATTTGAAATTATATTTTTAAAAAAGAGATTTGGTTGGAAGAGGGTAATCACATTAGGTTTAGCACTAGGAGGTTTATGGATTGTATTCAGTCAAGAGAATATAATTCCGTTACCTCAAAATGCAGGGGATTGGTTGGCCCTTGCTGGAGGTGCACTATTTGGTGCTGGTTTAATTAGAATGGAAATAATTAAAACTGATGGCGTCTTTCCAATTATATTCACATTCTTTTTTTATGGAGGTTTAGCCAGTATACCTATTGGGTTATTCTTAGTAGATTATTTAGGACCAGTTCCATCAGTGGAGGTTATCATGTCAATGTCCACTTTTTTATTACTTATTTCGATATTTTATTTTATTCCTACAGGGGTAATAATCTTTTGGGCTCCAAGTAAATTAGGAGCCGGCTTATCATCTATTTTATTTTTAGCTGAAATAATAGTTGGTGTTATAAGTGCTAGTATTTTAACAAATGAACCTTTTGGTTGGAGAGAAACCCTAGGAAGTATTCTGATAATTCTCGGTGGTGTAATTGAAGTTGTATATGTTCCAAAATCAGAGAAGAAGTTAGCGTAATGAGTATTAATGAATTATTGAAATCAAAAAAAAAAGTTTTCTTAGATGGTGGAACAGGTTCAGAAATTCAGAGACTTGGTGGAAAAATGGGACCAGCATTTTCTGGCTTAGCAAATGTTTTCACACCAGAAATAGTAATCAAAGTACATGAAAGTCATATAAACGCTGGATGTGATATGATAACAACCAATACTTTTGGAACTGCAAGACATTGTCTTGAACCTTCAAATTTAGGAGATCAGACTATAAAAATTAACATTGATACAGTTAAGTTAGCAAGACAAGCAGTCAAAAATTCTGGAAAAAAAATTAAAATTGCTGGAAGCATGTCAACATATTTAGCTTTGGCTGAAAATGAATTTAGACCTGACACAAAATTTGTACCATCATTTGTAAATGAAGAAAAAAATTATAAAGAACAAGCGAAGGTATTAAAAGAGGAGGGAGTCGAAGTGCTTATTCTTGAAATGCTTTTAGATATTGATCACGCTAAAATTTTGCTAAATGCAGCTTTGGAAACAGGTCTGCCTGTCTGGGTTGGATTAAGTTGCTGCATAAGTAAATTTGATGAAACCGTAGTAGGTAGAAATTTTAGAGCTGAAAAAGAGAGATCTATTATATATGACCCTTTAAAATATCCTGATGAGCCAAAATTTCTTCCTGAAGATAAAATTATAAATTTTGCTGAAATAATTAATTCACTCAAATCTATTGGTGGAGATGTTTATGGAATAATGCATAGTTGGTTTATTGATACAAAAGAGGGAATGAAGGTTTTAAAATCAAATTG
The DNA here is from genome assembly GCA_902540545.1 of uncultured Pelagibacteraceae bacterium. Classification (GTDB taxonomy): domain Bacteria; phylum Pseudomonadota; class Alphaproteobacteria; order Pelagibacterales; family Pelagibacteraceae; genus Pelagibacter. Next base: position 1,789 of record CACBMY010000005.1, on the reverse strand, counting down.
GAATGGGCCAATTATGTTCTATCCAGAGATTCATAAATTTGACACTAGTACTATGCAGGCATTAATAACTGAAAATGAATTTGAATTTGTTGATAAGTGTTCTGAGATAATAGACGATCAGGTAAAAATTATTGGGGGTTGTTGTGGAGTCACAGATAAACATTTAAAATCCTTGATAACAAAATTTTCTTAATCTAGTAATCTTTACTAATTATTTGGTCTATCATATTTACCATATCTTTTTTATATTTTTCATTTGTTGCAGATTTAGTCTCTAAAACAGAAAAAAAAGCAGCAACAACTTTTGTTTTCAAATTTATTCCTAAAAATTGGCCCCCATACCCAGAGTGACCAATCCAGTTACCACATTTCATTAATGAATTAACATAACAGACAAATTTATTCTTAGATAATTGAATGTATTTGGGTCCCTCACTATTAATAGTTTTACTCAAAAAAGTTTTAGAACCAATATTTTTTCCATTTATACCTTTTCCAAACCTAGAAAAAAGTAAACCCATTCTTAAAAAATCTCTTGTAATTAAACTTCCACCTCCAGACATCCACGGTGTTCCAAATCTATCTGTACCTATATACAATCCTTGTTCAAATCCTGTTGCTTCAACTGTTTCCAACAGCCATTGTCTTAAACTTTTTTTACTTACTCTTTCTACAATTAGTCCAATAACATCAGTATTAGCTGATTTATAATGCGCCAGATCGGTATAATTTTTTAAATCTCTGCTTTTTAAAGATTTAATTGAATTTAAATATTGTTCCTGGCTTTGAATGTTTTTGCCTTTAATCGGCAGTCTCCATCCTCCCACAGGCTCATGTAAAAATGAAGACGAATAAGCTTTTGTATAATCTTCGCTATATAGATTTACAATGTTCATGTCTAAAACGTCTTTTACTTTTGCATTTGCATAACCACTGCCAATTTTTGGCAAGTAAAATGAAATTTTCTTATTTAAGTTAATTAGTTTTCTGTCTATCAGCTCTCCCACAAATAAATGTATAAACATTTTTGTAATTGACATAATTGTTTGAGGCTGATTTGTAGAAAAGTCCTTTGCGTACTGCTCGAATAAAATATCCTGATCTTTACCAACTATTAAAGAGCAAAAAGCTTTATTTTTAGTTACCTTTTTTACAGAAGGTAATTTACCTATTCTCTTATTAATTTTTTTTTTTAATTTTAAAACAAAATCTGATCTAAGGTATATTCCATATCTATTAATTTTATATAAATTTCTAAAACCCAACCTCCTTTTATTTGGGAGATTCCATTGAGCTTTATTATCTTTTCTTGTAACTAATTCTGGATTTTTTTCTGAAATAATTTTTTTCAAATTAGTACTTTTTATCCAAACTTAAGAGATTTATTTTTCTCGTACTTTTGATGATAGCCTTCTGCTTTACAATAGTTTTTTTCTTTGGAAATCTTTGTAGTAACTTTTCCATCTAATTTCTGATTCATTTCTTTTAAAATTTTCTCTGCTGTATTTTTTTCATTATCATTATTATAAAATATCTCAGAGCGATATTGAATTCCCACATAAGTTCCTTGTCTATTCTTTTGAGTTGAGTCATGGAGTTTAAAAAATAATCTGACCATGTCTTCATAGCTTAAAATATTTTCATCATATTGAACTTTGACTACTTCTATGTGACCTGTATCCCCACCACAAACTGCTTTGTAAGTAACATTAGGATCATCACCTCCGCAATAACCACATTCGGTAGATAATATTCCTTTTATACCATCGTATTTAGTTTCGTCCCAAAA
>CACBMY010000004.1 GCA_902540545.1 uncultured Pelagibacteraceae bacterium | reverse complement strand
AAAACTTCTTCAAAAAGCTTAGAATTTAATTAAATCCTTAGATCTACTCTGATCTAGGTATCTAGCTTCTTTTATATTCTTTTTTTCAAATTTCAAAAGTAGAGGATTTCCCGTCGGTATTTCAAGTTTAGAAATTTCATTTTCATCAATTTTAAATAAATATTTTAAAAGTGATCTAATAGAATTACCATGAGCAGATATAACTATATTATCCTGTAAATTTTTCTCTATATTTTCAACAAAATAGGGCACAACTCTTTCATAAGTATCTTTAAGAGACTCTGTATCTGGAATTAGGTTACGAGGTATATCATTGTAAATACTTATATTTTTTGGATGGTATGGACTATTTATATTTAAAGGTTTTGGTGGCTTATCCCATGATCTTCTGAATTTGTGAACTTCATCTTCTCCTAGTTTTTTTTTCATTTCATCTTTATTTAATCCTGTAAGTGATCCGTAGTGCCTTTCATTTAATTGCCAAGCCTTAATTATATTATTTGGTTTTACTCTAATTGTATTTAAAATAAGTTTTAAAGTATCAATGGATCTTAGTTGATATGAAGTATAAAAATGTTTTATTTCTAGATTTAATTTTTTTATGAATTCACCAGCTTTACAAGCTTCTAATTTACCTTGTGGTGCGAGCTCAACGTCAACCCATCCTGTGAATTTATTTTCTAAATTCCATTCGCTTTGACCATGTCTAACAAGTATTAAGTGACTCATTTATGGGAATTTAATATAAATTAACTATGAATTACTTAAAGCAGTTTTTTTATCTGTCTAACGTATTTTTGTTTATTTTTTACTTATATCCCGGAAGTATTTTTGGATGTTTTATTTATAGTGATTGTAAAATTCAACCACAATTAACAAGAGATTTTTTAGTATCTTCAAATCACGTTTATGTTTTCTTTATTATATCAATTCTAGGATTAATTGTTTTTAAACATAAATTAAAAAATATATTTATTTATCTTATTTGTATTTCTATTGTTTTAGAAATTCTGCACTTAATAATTCCAGAAAGAGGATTTGAATTAGGTGATTTGTTTGGTAATATAATAGGTGTATTTATATCGTTTTTAGTTTTTAAAATAATTTATAAAGGTAGATTGCAATGAGTTCATTCGATGAAAGAAAAAAAGGTTTTGAAAAAAAATTTGCTCATGATGAGGAAAAACAATTTAAAATTAATGCAAGAAAAAATAAATATTTAGGAGAGTGGGCCTCACAAATTCTGGGGTATGATGAGGAAAAAAAAAATCAATATATTCAAGATGTAATCAAAGCAGATTTTGCTGAGGCAGGTGACGAAGATGTTTATAGAAAGCTTTATGGAGATTTAAAAGATAAAAATATATCCGAAGATCAAATTAGAAATAAAATGCAAGAATGTAATGAAAAAGCAACTACTGAAGTTAGTTAGTTTTCTATTTTTATTTACATTCGTAGAAACAAATTACTTACTATCAGAAACAATCATAATTTCAGATAACATTAAAATAATTGATGGTGATACAATTTTATTAGATAATAAAAAAATTCGTTTTTCAGGAATAGATGCTCCAGAAACTAAGTTTAAAGGAAAGCAACAGTTTTGCATAAAAAATAAAAAAAAAATTAATTGTGGAAAAATTTCAAAAAATTCTCTTACAAAAAAAATTATAAATAGAAAATTAAAATGTCTAATCGAGCCCCAAAAAGACTATTTTGGTAGATATTTAGGCGAGTGTTTTATCAATAATGAGAGTATTTCAGCTTACATGGTAAGAAATGGATTAGCCTTCGACTATCCAAAATATTCAAAAAAAAAATATTCTGAAGATCAAATTTACGCAAAAAATAATAAGTTAGGTTTATGGAGTATGGAATTTGATTATCCATGGATATGGAGAAAAAATAATAGATAATTTATATTGAACTGTGATTCTTTTTAGAAAATATTTTTTATTTTTTGGTCTATTATTTTTAACTGCTTGCTCATCGATACCTCAAAATACATCAGATGGCTGTTCAATATTCTCTGAGAGATATCTTTGGTATAAACACGCAAAAAAAACTGAAAAAAAGTGGGGTACACCAATTAACTTACAATTAGCAATAATAAAAATGGAATCTGATTTTGACTGGCTCGCTAAACCTGCTCGTCAAAAATTATTTAAAGTTATACCTTATAAAAGACCCTCTAGTTCATTCGGATACTCACAAGCTATCAAAGGTACGTGGAAACAATATAAAGATGAGACCGGAAACAAATATGCTTTAAGAACTAGATTTAAAGATAGTGTTGATTTTATTGGCTGGTATACAAATAAAACAGAAAAAATATTAAAAGTTTCAAAAAAAGATACTTTTAGACAATATATTGCTTATCATGAAGGTTGGGGAAATTATAAAAATTATAAAAGTAATCAGAAAGTTATAGTATTGGCAAAAAAAGTAGAGGGATATTCAAATAAATTCAAGAAACAGCTTGATAAATGTAGTAAATCTTTAACTACTAGAAAATATATTATTTTTTAATTAATTGCTTTTCTAGCTCCAGATCTACTGCATCTATCCTTTTGGTGTTTTTTGCTAGTGTTAAATACATAGTTGGCGTTACATATAATGTAAAGAATGTAGAAATAATCATTCCACCAAAAATTGTTGATCCAACTGCTAATCTAGATGCCTCACCAGCACCTGGACCTATGTTACCTACTATAAGAGGCAACATTGCAATCATAGTACTTAACGAAGTCATAATGATTGGTCTTATTCTTAATTTACAAGCTTCCATCAATGCTTCCTCAATTTTTACACCTGTTGTTCGAATTTGGTTAGTATAGTCAACTATAAGAATACTATTTTTAGTGGATATACCGATTAGTATAATCAAGGCGATTTGTGAAAATATATTTATCGAACTATTTAGAAATAAAATGAATACTAGACCTCCAAAAACTGCAAGAGGCACAGTCAATATAATAATAAAAGGATGGACAAACGAATTAAAAGTAGCAGCCATTACTAAATATGCAGTTATTAATGCTAAAGCAAAAATAAGAAATATTTCGTTACTTGTCTCTTTTAGTTCTTCGGACTTACCTTTCCAAGTTATTTGATTTTGAGGAGCAACTCGCAACATTACGTCTTCTAAATATTTTATAGCTTCAGACAATGTATATTCTTCAGATAAAGCTGCTGATATAGTTACTGCTCGTTGTCTATTATATCTAGGTAATGACTCAGCAGTTCCCTTCTCTTCAAATTCTACCAAACTTGCAACAGATACTAATTTTCCGGTAGTCTCAGATCTCACAAAAATTTTTGATAAGCCATCTTTATCTCGTCTATCTGCTAAATATTGTTGAAGAATTATCGGGTATTCTCTTCCTTCTTTATTATATGTTGTAACCCTCTTTCCACCGTATAATGTTTCGAGAGTTCTACCTATATTTTCTATTGAAACTCCCAAATCATTTGCTCTATTTTTATTTGTGATTAATTTTACTTCCGGTTTATTTTTTGTGTAGTCACTTTCAATTCTAAACATATTTCTATTTCTTCTTAGTTCTCTTAAAACTTGACTTTGAATTTGTTCTAACTCTTCATAACTTGTTCCATAAATCACCATTTGAACTGGTTTATTATAGCTAGAAACTCTAATAGATTGAGGTGATATAGGAAACGCAAAAGTTTCAGGCACACTAACGACTTGTCCAATAGCTTCTCTTAAAACAACTTGTGTACTTTTTTCTCTATTTTTCCATTCATCTAAAAGTGCAATTATAATAAAAGTATTATATGAAGTTGCGGACCTACCGAAACCAGGTACCCTCATAATCAATCTTTGGTATGGGCTGTCATCTGCTTGTAACAATTTTAATATTCTTCCCTCAATTATTTGGGCTTTTTCTTGTGTGTACTCAAATGAACTTCCTTCATCTGTAGAGCCAATTATTAAATAAGCCCCCCTATCTTCTAATGGTATCAATTCTTTTTTAGTGAAGTTAAATAAATAAACTGAGGCTGCAATTAATAGAATTATAAATATCGAAATTGTTTTCTGTTTATTAATCCAATATTTTAAGGTGTCGGTATAAAACTCTGTAAAAGATTTAAATCCATTATTAAATTTTTTTACAAAAAAATTAATTTTTTCTTTTTTATTTAAAAACTTACTTCCTAACATTGGTGAAAGGGTTAAAGCTACAAATGAAGAAACAACTATTGAGAAAGATAGTGCTATTGCAGTTTCCTTAAATAAGGTGCCAGCTATACCTTTGATAAAAATTAAAGGTAAAAAAACTGCAACTAAAATTAAAGTTGTAGCTATTATGGCAAATGTTATTTGTCTTGAGCCTTTATAAGCGGCTACAAGTGGCGTTTCTCCTTTTTCAATTCTCGTATAAATCGCATCTGTCATTATTACAGAATCATCAGTTATTATTCCGATTGCTAAAATAAAACTTAGGAGAACAAATATATTTATAGAAAGGTCAAATATATATAAACCTAAAAACGATCCAATTAAACTTACTGGCAAAGCTACAGCTGGTACAATTACAGCTTTTAGGTTTCCTAAAAACAAGTAAATTATTACCACAACCAAAATAAAAGCAATAATTAAACTTTTATAAACTTCCTGTATTGCAGTTCCTACGTAAGTTGCTCTATTAAATGCTATTTCTAACTTTAAACCATCTGGTAAAGATTGATTTAAAACGTTTATTTTCTCTTTAATTTGATTTGAAAGTTCGACAGTTGATGCTCCACTTTTTGCGTATATTCCAATACCAACTGTTTTTAAATTAGCTGCATTTTTTCTTTGAGCTTTAAATAAAGTTTTCTCAGAAACTGGACCAAGCTCAACATTTGCAATATCAGAAAGGGTTGTGACTTTATCTTTGTTTTTCTTAAGAGGAAGCTGCTTGATTGTTTCAATGTTAGAGTAAGACTTATCAATATTAAGAGTTAAATCTTTGTTACTAGCTTCTAAAGTTCCAGCAGGGATGTTTATATTTTCATTTCTTAATGCTCTCTCGACTTCCTGAATAGTAAGATTATTGGCTGCTAATTTGATAGGATCTACCCAAACTCTAACACTTAGCTCTCTTAATCCACCGACTAAAATTCTACCAACATTTGGTACACTCGAAAAGGCATCTATAAGATATCTTTCTGCATAATCACCCAAATCTAAATCATTCCAAGTTGGTGACGATAGCGCAACCCACATTGTAGTTGTAAAACCTGCTGCTTGTTTCAAAATTTGAGGTGGGTTTGCTTGATCTGGCAAATTGTCCGCAACTCTTGATACTCTTTCTCTTATGTCATTTGCTGCATCATCTAAATCTATATCTGTATTAAAATAAATATTTATTCTACTTCTTCCATTAAGCGAACTAGAATCAATGTTCTTAATTCCTTCCGCTCCTCCTATAACATCTTCTATTTTTTGTGTTATCTCTTCATCAATAATTTCAGCTGAAGCAGATTTATAATCGGTTTGTACCTGTACCACTGGAGGCTGAATGCCATCTGGTAATTCCCTAACAGGTAACTCCCAAAAAACAAAAATTCCAAAAATAATTAGTATCATTGACATTACCCATGCAACGACGGGTCTTTTAATACTAACTTCAGTTATATACATGTATTAATTATTTTTTATTTTCTTGTTTTTCAGAGTCAGACTTTTTAAATATATTTAATTTTTGTAACCATGCAAACATTCCATTCTTGTTTTCTTTAGTATCTTTTTTCTTTTTTCCACCCCAACTAGATTTGTTTTGATTAGCTACTTTAGCACCCTTTTTTATAGGTCTTATTATTAAATTTGGTCTAACTTTTTTTGTCCCTTCAGCAACTACTTTGTCTCCAACATTTAGGCCATTTAAAACTTCCACAAAACCAAGATATCTATCACCAGTATTTATATTTGTTTTTATTGCTTTATTTTTTTCGTCAACTTTATAGATAAATATGTTATCACCTTCCACTATTGTGCTTGTATCAGGGATACTTAAGCTTTCTCTTGTGTCATATTTTATTGAAATTTCTAAAAATGAGCCAGGCAAAATTTCACCAGATGTATTATCCATTTTTATCCTTGTTGGTAATGATCTAGTATCCTCACTAATTCGACTAGCTAACGAGTCAACTTCACCTTTATAGATTTTATCTTTGTATCCAGAAAATTTTATATCAACAGGTAAACCAACTTTAATAAATGGTACAAACATTTCAGGTATATCTACATCACAATAGATAATACTGGTATTTTCGAGATTAACTAAGATTGAAGATTTTGAAACTTCGATGTCTTCTGAAAATTCTCTTTTTCCAATTGTTCCATCAAACTGAGCAGTAATTTTTCTATTTTTAAGTTCTGCAATTACATCACCTTTTTTTACTCTTTGATTAAAGTTGATAGGTTTAAGTATTTCATACTTCTCAATTTTATAGGATTGTGTTTCAAATGGTCTTGCTGTTCCGTATGTGCTTATTAAATTTTCAAAAACTCTATTTTCAGCTGCAGTAACAATTATTCCTGGAGGTGGTCTTTTACTAAATTTCTTCTTAAAATGATTTCCAATCATTGTTCTACCAACAATCACTGTAGCTATAATTAAAAAGAAAATTATTATTATGCTTGTAATTTTTGTTGATCTTTTCATATTTTATATTTTACCATATTCTGCCCATGAGCCATCATAAATGACCGGAAGATACTTATTATTTACTTCAGAATATGCAAGTGCCAAAACACAAGCTGTGATCCCAGAACCGCATGAAAACACTACATTTGCTGGGTCATTTAAAGATAAATCGTTAAAATAAGAAGAAATTTCAGTTTTTCTTTTAAAAGTAAAATCGTCATTGATAAGGGTTTTAAACGGTAAGCAAATTGAATTAGGTATTGAACCACTTCTTACATTTTTTCTTGGGTCTGGAGTTATGCCAATAAAACGATCTTTGCTTCTCGCATCAACTAAATCAAATTTTTTTTTAATTATATTTTGGTCAATCTGATCTTTACTCTTAACCATTTCATTATTTTCTTTTGCTTTGTAGCTGGCTGTTTGAATAATTTCATTATTATCCGAAGTTATTCTTTTTTCTTTTTTCCATTTATTAAAACCTCCATCTAAAACGTGTACTTTTTTTTTATCATGGCCAAAGTAAATTAAATTAAACCATACTCTACAAGCACTTAAAACATCAGAATTATCATAAATCACAATTTCATCTTCGTTAGATATGCCCATAGATGATAGTATATTTTCCCAAGAACTAATATTCGTTAACATATGTGGTAAGTCGGTTGATTTATTACAATTTTCGTCAATATCAAAAAAAATTGCATTTGGTATATGCTCTCTATTAAATTCTTCTCTACCACTTCTTTTTGTTGCAGGCATATGCCAAGAGCCATCAATTATTTTTACATTTGAGAGATTTTTTTCTAGCCACTCAGTTGATATAAGTGACATTAGAAACTTTTTTCCAAATATTTCTGATGATAATCTTCGGCTTTGTTATAATTTTTTGATTTTGATATTTTGGTAACGATTTTACCCTTAAATTTTTCATTAATTTCTTTCAATACTTTATTAGCGATATTATTTTGATTTTCATCATGAACAAATATTTCACTTCTATACTGAGTACCTACATCTGGACCTTGACGGTTTAAAGTAGTTGGATCATGAAATTCAAAAAAATTTCTTATTATTTCTTCATAAGAAATTTTAGTACTGTCAAATTCAACCTTAACTACTTCTGCGTGATTGGTGTCACCATAACATACTTCTTTATAAGATGTCTTCTCAGTATTACCTCCACAATATCCAACCTCTGTATTTATTACTCCATCTAACTTGCTAAATTTTATTTCGGGTCCCCAAAAACATCCAAGTGCTAAAGTTGCTATTTCCATTGCTAAAAATTTTAATTAATCTAAAATTATTATCATGCTTTCCAAAAATCAATTAGGCTTTTTTTACATGTTTTTATCAATATGTGCCTTTTCTTTTATGGATGTAATAGTCAAGTGGTCATCAGATTATCCAATTGGACAGGTAATGTTCTTTAGAGGTCTATTTGGTATTTTGCCAATTATTTTTTTAGTTCCCAAGACAAGATTTAGAGATTTTTACAAAACAAATAGACCAGGATTGCATTTAATTAGATGTTGTTCAGGACTGATAGCTTTAGCAGCAATATTTTTGGCACTAAGAAACCTACCACTTGCAACAGTGACAAGTATTTCATTTGCTGCACCTATATTTACAACTTTGCTATCAATATTTTTACTAAGTGAGAAAGTAGGAGTATATAGATGGGCCGCGGTATTTGTTGGTTTTATTGGTGTTTTAGTAATTACCCAACCAGGATTTTCTAGCTTAAATATTTATTATTTATTTCCAATAATCTTTTGTATTGGAATGTCTTACGTTGCAATTACAATTAGAAAACTTTCATCCACAGAACCAGTCTGGTTGATCTCATTTTTTTTTTCTTTTGCAATTACAATTGTTGGGGTTTTATCAATACCATTTGGTTGGATCATGCCATCTTTGCATGATTTTTTACTTTTATGTACAATTGGCTTGTTAGGAGGAACAGCTAACTTATTGTTAAGTCAATCTTATAAATTATCTGAGGTTTCTCTGGTTACACCTCTTAAATATTTAGGATTAATATTTGCAATATCTTTTGGATATTTTATTTGGGATGAAATTCCCACAATTAAAACATTGATGGGTGCTTCATTGGTAATAATATCATCTATCATTATATTTCGAAGAGAAATATATTTAAATAAACAAGTAACGGTAAGTAGAAATGAGTAAGGCACCACCATATTGGACAAAAGCTAGAACACATCTTTCAAAAAAAGATAGTATCATGAGATCATTGATTAAAAAATATAAAGATAATAACTTAACTACTAGAAAAGATATCTTTTATTCTTTATGCAAAAGTATAATAGGACAACAAATAAGTGTAACTGCTGCAGACTCTGTCTTCAAAAAATTTGAATCGGCATGTAAAAAAAAAATAAATCCAAAAACTGTTTCCAAGCTAAAAATATCACAACTAAAAAAATGTGGTCTTAGCCGTCAAAAAATAAGGGGTATCTTGGAAATGTCTCAAAGATTTAAAGATAAAACTTTTAATCCAAGATTAATTCCAAAAATGAACGATGAAGAAGCCATTATATATCTATCAACTTTAAGACAGATAGGAAGATGGTCAGCAGAGATGATTTTGTTATTTACTTATAATAGATCTAATATCTGGCCAGTTCAGGACATTGGATTATTAAGAGCAATATCAAATAACTATAAAAAAAAATATTTTCCACCTGAAGCTTTTATAAAAAAACTTCAAAAAAGATTTTCTCCATATTGTTCTGTTGCCACTTGGTATTTGTGGCGTTCAATTGATGACGATACTATTCAGTATTAGCACCCTCCACGATAAACATATGTCTTTTTGTAGTTTGTTCTGCATAAGACCAAGCTTTTAAATAATCTTCTGAGTCATGACAAGATATGGCCTTATCATAACTGGGAAATTCCCAAATGACGGTCCTTAATATTTTGTCACCACTATAATATTTTAGTTTGCCTCCTCTAACTACAGGAGAACCGCCAAATTTTTTTATAACTGGTATTGCATTTTCACCATATTTTTTTAGGTTATCTTGGTCTAAAATCTCTGTATACAAACTCACCCAATATGCCTTCATATTACCCCTTTTCTAAGTTATTTCATTCCTTCAAATATCATATGTTCTCTAATTACATTGTCTTTAAGATATGTTCTTGCCTCAACATATTCTTCAGAGTCGTAGCATTTTTTAGCAGTTTCCACGTCTGGGAACTCTGCAAGTGCTATTCTAACCATTTCTCTACCCTCAAGTGCAGTGTTATTAGCACTCCGAGCTAAAATTTTTCCAGAATGTTTTAATACAGCTTCTTTTGCTTTAACTGCATATTTTTTCATTCTTTCAGGGTCTTTAATTTCAGTGTAAGTTGCAATCCAGTAACCTTTCATAATTCTCCTTTTTAATTTTTTTTTTTTATGTTACCAAATTTTATGGCAGAAAAATTAATAATCAATTATGAAGATTATAAATTAGCAGTTGAAAAGTTAGCTCTAACAATTGAAAAAAATTATAAACCATCTGTTTTAGTCGGAATAATGAGGGGTGCAGCACCTATAATTGATATGCTATCAAGAATATTTAAATTGCCCACTGCTTATGTTGTTATTCAAAGTTATTCTGGAGAAACTGTAGAAAATAAACAGGGCGAACTTATTTTTGCAAGAGACATAAGCTCAATAGCTAAGAATGAAGACTTTAAAAATGTTTTATTAGTTGATGACTTATCTGATACTGGGCTTACTTTGAATGAAAGTATTAAATGGTTAAAAAAATATGCTCCTGTAAAAAATCATATTGAAGAAATTAAAACAGCTTGCCTTTGGAAGAAAAAGTCTTCTTCTTTTACACCCGATTTTTGTCCAATTTTACTAGACGGTGATCCATGGATAGTTCAACCATCTGAATATTACGATGAAATAGACATCAATGGTTTAAAGAAAAAACATTCATAAAAAAGGCTAACTTAATTAGTTAGCCTTTTTAATTTTTTATCTAAAATTATTTTGGAATATCTCCCTCTACACCTTTAACATAAACATTCATTCCTAATAACATTCCATCGTCAGCAACTTTTCCTTCTGCAACAAGGATGTTACCTTTTTGATCGTATATAGGACCTGTGAAAGAGTGAATTTTTCCTGATGCTAGATCTTTTTGAAGCTGTTTTGCTTCTTTAACAAGATCAGCGCCCATTCCTTTGTTGTATGGTGACATCGCAACCATACCTTCTTTTAGACCATGCCAAGTATCTTGTTGACTCCATGTTCCATCTCTTGCAGCAATCGCTCTTTCAACATAATAAGGAGCCCAATCGTCTATAATTGATGTTAAAATTGATTTTGGAGCAAATCTCTGCATGTCACTTGCTTGTCCAAAAGACCAAATTCCTGCCTTTTCTGCAGTTTGGACTGGTGCTGTACTATCTGTATGTTGCATTATGATGTCTGCACCTTGATCGATTAATGCTTGCGCCGCTTCAGCTTCTTTACCAGGATCATACCAACTAAATACCCAAACTATTTTTGTTTTGATATTAGGATTTACCTTTTGAGCAGCTAAAGTCATTGCGTTTATTCCTCTAATAACTTCAGGAATAGGAAATGATGCTATGTAGCCAATAGTGTTAGTTTTTGTTAATTTACCAGCAATATGACCCAAAATAGTTCTTCCTTGGTAAAATCTAGCAGAATATGTTGAAACATTTGAATGTTCTCTCTTGTATCCAGTTGCATGCTCAAATTTCACGTTTGGAAAGTCTTTGGCTACTTTGTTCGTCGCATCCATATATCCAAAGCTAGTGGTAAATATTAGGTCATGGCCTGATTGAGCAAGTTGTCTGATTACTCTCTCTGCATCAGCACCATATTTAACACTTTCCACATAAGTAGTTTTTATGCCTGCAGCTTCAACAGCTTTTCTTCCTTCATCATGTTGGTATGTCCAACCATGGTCTCCTGTTGGACCGATGTAAACGAATCCAACCTTAAAGTCTGCTTTTGCACTTATACTAAAAGTAATTAAAAAAATTGCAGAAATTAAGTATCTCAAAAAGTTTTTATACATTTGATTTCCCCTTTAAATTTTTTTTTATGATGTTTTTAAGTTAATCAAAAATATAAAAAAAAAAATGTTTATTTTCGAATAGCTAACATTACTTTTCTTTATAGAATATTCTTCCCAAAGAAGTTGGAGTGTTTAGTTTTATTTTTCTACTATCGCGGGAGATTACAACTAAAACTATTATTGTCATCAGGTAAGGTAGTGCAATTAAAAATTGAACTGGAATTCTAAATCCAACAGCCTGCATATGTAATTGTAATATTGATATTCCGCCAAAAATTATTGCACCAATTAAAACTTTTATTGGACTCCAGGTTGCAAATACAACCAAAGCCAGAGCTATCCATCCTCTTCCAGCTGTCATATTCTCAATCCACTGTGGAGTGTATATTAAAGATAAATAAGCTCCAGCTAAACCACACATGCCTCCTCCATAAAGAATACAACAGTATCTAACCATAATAACATTAATACCTTGATTTGATGCTGAAGCAGGCGAATCGCCAACAGCTCTAACAACTAAACCTAATTTAGTTTTTTTCAAAAAATAATTAGTTAAAAATGGTAAAGCAAAAGCAAAATATAAAACTATAGAGTGTCCAAATAATATTGGACCAAAAAACGGAATACTTTCTCTTAAACTTGAAAATAAAATTGGAAAATCTTTTCCAGGGATACCAACAAAATCTCTCCCCAACATTGCTGAAAGACCAATGCCAAAAATTGTTAGTGCCAAACCTGTTGCAACATGGTTTGTCAGCAGAGATTGTGTCAAAAATCCAAAGATGAGTGATATTATAACCCCAGATAACATCGAAACAATTATTGCTATAAAAAGGTTGTCTGTTATTACCATCAAAGCAAATCCAGATATTGCCCCGATTATCATCATTCCTTCGACACCTAAATTTAAAACACCTGATCTTTCAGTAATCAATTCACCTGACGCAGCAAGTATTAATGGCACTGATGAAGCCATAATTGATCCTATCAGAATACCTATAAAGCTAATGTCCAAGCTCATTTTTTTTTAAATTTAGAATTTTAATTTTGAAAAAAAGTAAATAATCAGATGCAAGTAAGAAAAATAAGATCATACCCTGAAATACTTGACCAGTATATTGAGGTATTTGTAAAAAAATTTGAGCTGTTTCTGCGCCTAAATAAGTCAAAGAAACTACTAATGACGCGAATATTATACCAAACGGATTAAGACGACCTAAAAAAGCAACAATAATTGCTGTAAAACCATAATCTGGAGATATCATTCTATGTAGTTGTCCAATAGGCCCAGTAATTTCCCCAACACCAGCCAATCCCGCGCAAGCGCCACTAATCATGAAAACAATCAAAATCATAGCCTTTCCTTTAAATCCCGCATATTTTGCAGTTTTTAAACTTAGACCAGACACTTTAATCTGAAAGCCTAAATAAGTTTTATAGAGAACAAACCAACTAACGAGAACTGCTGCAAGAGCGATAAATATTCCTGCATGAACTCTTAAGCCATCAAATAACAGTGGCATTCTAGAAGAGTCGCTAAATTGTCTTGTTTCAGGAAAATTAAATCCCTCTGGATTACTCCATGGACCAACTACTAAGTAATCTAAAATTAACTTTGAGACATAAACTAACATTAGACTAACTAAAATCTCGTTAGTATTAAAATAAGTTTTAAGAATTGCAGGAATAAGTGCAAAAATCATTCCTCCAATTGCTCCTGCGATAATAATTAAAGGTAATATGTAAAATCCTTCTTGATTATAAAATAAGAGAGCAACACCCCCTCCTACAATTGCTCCAAATGTTAATTGTCCTTCAGCACCAATATTCCAATTATTACTTTTGAAACAAAATGACAAACCAATAGCAATTAAACATAATGGTGTTGCCTTAAGTAATAATTCACTAAAACCATATAAATTAGAAATAGGGGTTATAAAATAAAACTTAAGTGCTTCAGCTGGATTAAAACCTAAAGCATAGAAAATAATACCACCACCTATAATTGTTAGAATGATTGCAATAAATGGAGTAAAAAAATACAATGTTGTTGGAACATCATTTCTTTTTTCAATTCTAATCAATAGATCCTCCACCCATTAGAATTCCTAATTTTTCTGGAGTCACTTCATCTGAAGGCATTATTTTTGAAAGTTTGCCTTTATAAATAACTGTAATTCTATCGCTAAGTTTTAATAGTTCCTCCGTATCTGTAGAAATTAAAATCGTTGATTTTTCTTGATCATTAATTTTTATAAGTGTTTCATGAATATAATTGATAGCACCCACATCGAGCCCCCATGTTGGATTGTAACAAATTAATAATTCTGGAGCTGTGATTAATTCTCTTCCTAAAATAAGTTTTTGTAAATTTCCACCTGATAGAAATTGACTTTTTAATTCTACGTTGTCAGTATTTACTGAAAAATCAGACAATATTTTCTTTGAATGTTCTTTAATTTTTCTTTCATTTACCAAACCTTTTTCAAAAAAATTTGATGACTTGAAATTATTTAAAGCAACGTTTTCATAAATTTTTAATTCAGGTACAGCTGCTTGAGATATTCTATCTTCTGGAGAAAAAGCCATTAAATACTCTCGCCGTTGCTTTGGATTTAGTTTTGCTATTTCCTTATTTCGAAAAATGATTGATGTATTAGGTGTAATTATTTCACCGCTCAAAATTTGAAAAAGTTCGTTTTGACCATTGCCAGAAATACCTGCTATACCTAAACATTCTCCTTTCTTTACAGAAAAATTCAGATTAAATAAATTTGTCTCAAAAGGATCATCGCTATAAAAATTTAAATGTTTTACTTTAAATATCTCATCTTTATTTTTAGAAATTTTAATTTTTTTCTTAATTTTCCCTAGTTTTTGACCAACCATCTTATTTGCGAGAGTTTCAACTTTTTCATTTTGTGTTTGGCTAACAGATACAACCTTACCTTTTCGCATTACTGCAACCTCATCACATAAAGACAAAACTTCTTTTAACTTGTGAGTTATGTAAATAATTAATATTCCTTCATCACAGAATTTTTTTAAAGATATAAATAATTCCTCTGTTTCCTGCTCAGTCAAAACAGATGTAGGCTCATCCATAATTAGAACTTTAGGGCTCCTTAAAAGACATCTTATTATCTCAACTTTTTGCTTTTGTCCCGCTGATAAATTTAATACAGGAACATCAAGGTCAATACTAAAGTTATATTTTTTTAATATTTCATTTATTCTTACCCTTAAACTTTTGTTATCTTCAGTTGCATCTATACTTAAGTTTTCAAATACTGATAAAGTTTCAAATAAATTGAAATGCTGAAAGACCATTCCAATTTTATTTTTTTTGGCATCGAGTGGAGAACTTAATTTTAAATTTTTTTCATTTAAAAAAACCTCACCATTATCTGGGCTTATTACACCAGACAAAATTTTTACCAATGTAGATTTTCCAGCTCCGTTCTCTCCTAATAGTGCGTATATTTTTCCACTTTTAAATTGAAGAGATACATTATCATTAGCTATACATCCTGGATATATTTTTGATATATTTGATATTCTTAAGTCTGTTGCCATAGCATTTCTTTAATATAATAAATCAATAACTTAATAATCTTTAAAATTTCCTATCTTTTCAAATTTGTATTAAATTCAAACAATTTAATGAAAGTTTTGAACAAATTGTTAACATAATTCAACTTTAGGTATGTATTAATGATTATTGCTTTTAAAAATTATACTTTATCAAAAAAATTTATTGCTCTGTTTATCACATTAACAATAATTTTTTTAACTGGATGCCAAACAATTAAAAAGAAATCTGATGAAGTGGCTGAAAAAGAGAATGAGAAATTTGGTCAATTCGTTGGAAAAGAAGTTAATGAGATGAGATTAGAATTAGGCTCACCTTCAGAAGATTTTGTCAATGAACTTGGAAATGAAATGCTTATCTACAAAACAAAAAAATATGGAATTCCTTGTGAAAGAAAATTTGAGGTGAATGCCTCAGGGGTTATTATAGGATTTAGCTCTAGTGGATGTATTTAGTCTTGTGGGGACTAGCCCCACAAGCAAGGTGCTTATTTAATTTCAATAAGTTTCTTTTTTTTATGGTCCGGAATAATCCTTTCACATGCAATTGTTAAAAGACCATCTTTTAACTCTGCACCATTCACTTTTACATCATCAGCAATTGTAAATGATCTCGCAAATTGTCTTTGCGATATACCTTTGTGGATTATCTCCCCATCTTGGTTTTTGTTTTCACTTCTATCAACTTGTTTAGTTCTTACAGTTAATAGATTATCTTCAAACTCTACCTCAACATCTTTTTTATTAAAACCAGCTAAAGCAACCTCAATTGAGTAGTTATCTTTGCCAGTTCTTCTTATGTTGTAAGGTGGGTAGTTTGATTGCATACTTAAACCACCATTGCCTAACATGCTTTCGAATTGGTCAAACATATCGTCAAAACCAATTGAGAAAGGCCGAAGTGAATTAAAAATTGATAGATCCTTACTTGTCATATTATCCTCCTTTATTTAAGCAAGTTTATTTATTGCTAGCCCCATTAGGCGACTAACGAGGTTTATATGGTAATTAATTTTGATATTTCAATATCAAGTATTTAATTTTCCAGCTATTTTCAAAGCGAATGCGTAGTCAACTGCAATCTCCTCAATTGCTCCATCTCTTCCAGACTTTCCTCCATGACCTGCATTCATTTCTGTTTTTAATAAAAGTAAATTGTTGTCCGTTTTGTAATCCCTTAATTTTGCAGTAAATTTTGCTGGCTCATCAAATAATACCCTGTTATCACTAAGACTTGTTGTTATCAAAATGTTTGGGTAATCCATCTTTTTAATATTGTTATAAGGTGCATATGAAAATATGTAATCAAAGTGTTCTTTTTTATCTTTAGCATTTCCAAATTCATCAAATTCGCCGACTGTTAATGGTAACGAATGGTCTAGGTTCGTGGTCAAAGAGTCAACGAAAGGAACAGCCATAACAATACCCAAAAATAAATCAGGCGCTTGGTTAACAACGGCTCCCATTAAAAGACCTCCAGCAGATCCACCCATTCCAATAATATTACCTTTAGACGTAAACTTTTTTTCAATTAAAAATTTTGCAGAAGCAATGTAATCTTCAAATGTATTTTTTTTGTTTAATAATTTTCCCTCTTTCCACCATTTCATTCCTTTTTCCATACCGCCTCTAATATGAGAAGTTACCCATATAATATCTCGATCTATTAGACTTATTCTGGTTGAAGAAAAGCTTGGTGACATAGAACTACCGTATGATCCGTATCCATATAACAATAATTTTGCTGAACCATCTAATTTAGTTTTTTTATGTCTTGTTATTGTAAGAGGAACCATCCTTCCATCATGAGAGGCACACTCTAATCTTTCAACTATATAATCATCAGAATTATGGCCACTAGGAATCTCTTGCTCTTTAACTAATTTTTTCTCTTTTGTTTTAAGATTGTATAAGTAAGTCCTTCCAGGAGTTTTTGGTGATGAATATGATAGATAAACGGTATCAGTATTTCTATTTCTTTGGGTTAACGAAACACCGGGTACTATAACTTTTTCATCTGAAAAAAATATTTCTTCTTCTTCATTATTTTTTGGATTTCTTAATATTAATTTTGATAATGCATTAGAAGTTTCAGATCTTATAATCCAATTATCTAAGAAAATTAATCCACCGATTAAAACCTCTTCTCGTGCAGGTATAAATGTTTCCCAGATCTTTTTTTCTAAATTATTTGTTTTTTCAATTTTAAAATCTTCTGCATCTTCATTTGTGTGTTTATAGAAATTACCATTCCATGAATTAACTGAATAAATTATCCCTCTTTTTCTTTTATCAATCAATTTTGGTTTTGGAATTATTTCATCTGATTTAAAATAGTACTGTTCTGAGGTATTATGATCAGATGACGCAATAAAAAAATACTTCTCATCAGAGCTTAGTCCTATGCCTACAGTAAAAGCTTCACTTTCTTCTCTAAAGATAAGAATGTCTTTACTAGTAGGAGTTCCAATTTCGTGCCTATAAATTTCTCTCGGTCTATGATTGTCATCAAGCTTTGAGTAAAATATATATTTATCATCTAAGCTAAATGTTATTCCGCCACTAGTATTTTCAATTTTTTCACCAATTTGATTTTTATTTTTAATATCTCTTATATGTATGGTGTAATATTCAGATCCTTTTAAATCTAGGGAGTAAGCTAATAATTTATCATTATAACTTACCTCTAAGTCTCCAAGCCCAAAATACTCTGTTTTAAGCTTTTCTTTTTCCAAATCACCATTCCAAATTTCCTCTATTTCATCAGAGTCAATTTTTTTTCTTAGCTTTATAGAATAGTTTCCTTTTGTTGTTGTTTTTGTCCAATAGCTATATCTTACATCTTTAAATGGAAGAGACTCATCATCAAGTTTAATTCTACCTTTTATCTCATCAAATAATACTTTTTGAATTTCCTTTGTATCTGACATTTGATGACTAAAATAATCATTTTCATCCTCAAGATATTTTCTAACCTCTGGTAATAATTTTGAACTATCTTTCAATACCTCAAGTATGTTTTCCTGATGTATCCAACTATAATCGTCTTCCCAGGTTACGTTGTGACAAGATTTTAATTCTGGTTTTTTTTTAAGCTGTGGTATTTTCATTTAAATTTAATTAATTTATGAATATTTTTTTTGCAATACTAATTATCTTTATAATTCTTTATATTTTACTCAATTGGTTTGCCAAAACTTCAACAAAAAAAATATCAAAATTTGTAAGAACATTTATTATAATTTCTTCAATATTGTTAGCGGTAATAATGGCATATGCTGGAAGGTACATTTTTTCTTTACCTTTTATGTTGGCCATTTTGCCATTAATAAAGACAAAGGCTGGTATTTCGTTATTTCAATTGTTTAGATTATGGGGCCTTTTAAGAGTATTGAAAAATTCTGGAAGGTTTAATTTTAACCAATTTAACCAAAACGTTTCATCCCAAGCAATGTCTATTGATGAATCTTATAGAATTTTAAATTTAGACCCCAAAAAAAAATATACAAAAGACGAAGTATTGAGATCTTATAAAAAAATAATGAAAAAAATACATCCTGATAGAAGTCCAGAATTAAATAATATTGCAACATTGGTAAATGAAGCTAAAGAGAACGTTATTAAAAATATTAGCTAATTAAGATTTGAAATTTCTCAAAGATTTTTAACGGATTTATTTGCTCCTTACCCTCCGTTCCATGAGTAACATTCTCTTTACCATCTGGTATAAGAGGATGCATTTTGGAACTATAACTTCCATATATTAGTGGGGTATCTGACATTAAAACAATAGTTGGTTTTCCTAACCCCGCAGATAAATGGCTGAAACTTGAGTCATTACAAACAGCAATATTGCAATTTTTTATTATAGGTAAAGTTTCAGAAATACTAAGTTCATTTAATGGAGTACATAAATTCTTATGGTAACTTAAAATTTCGTTCATAATTTCAATTTCTTCATTTTTGTTACCCGTAGCTAAAAAAAATCTGCATTTAAAATTTTTTAAACATAAATCCATAAATTCTACAAATATTTTTGGCGGAATTCTTTTTGTTGGTCCCGATCCACCAATTCCTAACAATATATTTTTCACCTCATCACTAAAGTTAAATTTTAACTTTATCTTTTGAACATTTTCATCTTTAACATCGATAACTGGGTCACTTTTAATTTCTAGATTAAAATTATTTTTTAATAATTTATTAGCAGCTTCTATAATATGCTGATTTTTCTTTTTAAATAATGGGTATTGATAAATATCATTAATTCCTGCAAACTTACAAACTAACTTATATCTAAGTGAAGAATTAAAAATTAGCACTTTATCAAATTGATATTTTTTAATATCAGAAACTAGTCGAAAAAATCCGTTCAATCCGTCGTGCAAACTTTTCTTAGTTCGATCTCTTTTTAAAATAATAATTTCATTAATGTATTTATTATCTTTAATTAAGTGTTCAGCTTTTGAATTTTCTTTTACTAATAAAGTTACTTGACAGTTATATTTTTTTGCAACGGCTTCTATGTATGGAAGAAATATTACCATATCACCAATTCCCATCCTGTTTTGAATTGCTAAGATTTTCATGTATTTTTAAAACCTTTACTATTTTATATTTTTATATAAATTTTTGGTATGGGATATTTCAATGGTATTTATGCGGCAAGCCTTTCTATACTTGATAATAATTTACAGTTAGATTGCGAAAAAACATTAAAACATGCTGAAAATCTAATTGAAAAAGGTTGCCATGGAGTAATATTTTTTGGCAGCACAGGCCAATCTCAATTAATTTCGTTAAGCGAGAAAATTAAACTCATTAATATTTTACCTAAAAGCAAATATAGAGATAAATTTATTATTGGAACTGGACTAAATTCGTTGGGAGATAATATTAATTTGCTTAATATTTCAAAATCAATTGGCTTTGAAAATTTTTTAATTATGCCACCAGCATACTATAAATATAACGATGATGATGTTTTAAATTTTTACTCCAAATTAATAGAAAATGTCAAAGATTGTAGAATAATTTTATATAATTTTGAAAAGCTATCTGGATATAAATTTAGCATAGAATGCGTTTCAAAGTTAGCAGAAAGCTTTCCTAAAAATGTTCTCGGAGTAAAGGATAGTAGTTACAACTTATATGAAAATTTAAAGATTGAAAATTTTTCTGTCATGCCTGGATCTGAAAGTAAGTTATTGAAGGGCCTAGAATTAGGATGTTCAGGTATTATTACAGCAACAACGAATGTCACCTCTTATTTAGCAAGAGATGTGTATGATAAATTTAAAAATAATTTAAATCAAACATCAAACGAAAAACTTTGCATGGTGAGAAGTATATTTGACAAATATAATCTCATTTCAGGCTTGCATACATTTATGAGCACAGAAGACTCTGATTTTAAAAATTTAATTCCACCTTTAAAACTTTTATCCAAAGATGAAGAAAAATTATTTTTTTCAGAATTAGATAAACTAAATTTTAATATAAACAACCTTAAAGCAGCTTAATGAAACTTATAAATTTTTTAAATGATTTATTTAAAGAAGATGGCTTTATATTAATAGATTATAATTCTAACAGGTATGTTATAGGAAAGCCTGTGAAAGAAATTCCTATAGAATTGCAGTTGTTAGATAAAAGATTGCATAAAAAACTACTTTTCCATCCAGATTTATATTTTGGCGAGGCGTATACAAATGGTTCTTTAAGATTAAGAAATGGAACTTTGACAGAATTTCTTGATATAGCTTTCAAAAATATTGGAAGAGCAGATATTAATATTTATGGAAAGACATTAAATAAAATAAAGGGAACTTTAAAATACTTAACAAGTTTTAATAAAATTGTTAAATCTAAACAAAATGTTGCACACCATTATGATATTTCAGAAAAATTATATGATTTATTTCTTGATAAAAAAAGACAATATTCATGTGCATACTTCAAAAATGAAAATGACAGTTTAGAAATTGCTCAAGAAAATAAAATCGATCACATAATTAAAAAACTTCATATACAACCTAACCAAAAAGTTTTGGATATTGGCTCAGGATGGGGAACACTTGCAATTGACATTGCAAAAAAAACAAAAGCTTCAGTTACAGGAATTACACTTTCAGAAAATCAATTAAAATATAGTCAAGAAAAAGCTAAAGAATTAAATTTAGATAATCAAGTTGAATTCAAATTAATAGATTACAGACAATTGAATGAAAAATTTGATAGGATAGTAAGTGTTGGAATGTTTGAACATGTTGGAAAAAAGTTCTATCAAACCTATTTTAATAGAGTGTCTCAAATGTTAAAAAAAGATGGAGTAGCTCTAATTCATACAATTGGATCAAATCTTCCACCTAGAGACCCACAGCCTTGGATAACAAAATATATTTTCCCAGGCGGATATACCCCTAGTTTAAGCGAAATAGCAAGGCCTATCGAGGATTCTGGACTAATAGCTACAGATATTGAGATTTTAAGGATGCACTATGCTCACACTTTAAGAAATTGGAAAGAGAGATTCCTATCAAAAAAAGATCAAGTTTTAGAAATGTTTGACGAAAAATTTTTAAGGATGTGGGAATTTTATCTTACAAGTTGTGAAATGGCTTTTAAATGGGGAGATCAAGTTGTATTTCAACTTCAGCTAACTAAAGATATAAGATCTGTTCCTAATACTAGAGACTATATTTATTAAAAATTAGCTGATAAAGCTGTATTTCTTAAATGAAAAAAAAGAAAAAAAAACCTAAAAAAAAAAATCTAAAAATAAAGGTTAAAAAATTAAAAAATAGATCTAAGTTCAAATTCAAAAAAAAAAAATCACAATTTAAAAAAAAAAATTTTAAATTAAAAAAAAAAACGACAATTAGATTAAACCAAAGAAGAAAAATTAAAAAATTTAAAAAAAAGATAATTCCTGAAAAGGGTATAATTTCAAGAACAGTTAGACTTGAGGAAGATTTAAAAAATAAGTTTTCTTTCAAATTTAATTTTAATTTATTAGCAATAGATAAATTAATCCAAAAGTTTTTTCAAAGTATAGAATTTAGATTAATTCGATTTAAAGAGATAAGAGCTGAGGAAAAAAGACAAATTAAACTAGAGAAAATAGAACAGGCAGAAAAAGAAAAAATCGAAATTGAGAAACAGAAGAAAGCTGATGAAGTTGCTTTTTTAAAAGAAAAGGAAATCCAGTTAAAACAAGAACAAAAATTAGAAAGAGAAAGAGCAAAGGATATAAAATTATTTTTAAGAAAAGAACAGGCTATACTAAGAAAAGAGCAGGCGGAGAGACAAAAGAAATTTTTACAAGAATTAAAATTAGAAAAACAAATCGAAAAATTTAGAATAAGAGAGGTAAAAGAACTAGAACAACTAGAAAAATTAGCTTTAAGAGAAAAGAGAGAGGATTATTCAGGATTACAAGAGCGTATCGAAAAACTAAAATTAAAATATCAACAAATAAGAGATCAAAAAATAAGAGAACGAGTTGAGGCGCTAGGTGTAGAAACACAAGAAGGAGACGATAGAGCAAAATTACTTCAAAGAGAAAGGGAGTATACTTTAGCTAGGCAAAAAATTGAGTTTGCACTTGAAAGTTTTTATAGAAGTGCGAATAGTTTAGTTTTTCAACTTAATAAAAGATATATAACTAAACATATGTCTATCTTGAGATGCATAGACAGAAGATTTGAAACTGGAGAGATTTTCATAAAATGGGATGAAACAATTGATGATGAGTGGTTAATACTAATTTATATTAAAGATAATTCTCCAGACGAAGGTATAGTCATTGAAGATAAAACAAATGAAGAAAAAAATATTTCACATGAATTTAAACCAAGTGAAATTTTTAAAGCCTCAGATTTAATGGTAGATTCATTAACGCAGCTGATTTCAAAAAAAAGGTCTAAGAATAATTAAATTTGTTGGTCTTTGATAATTTTTTCTATTAACTTTATATTTTCTCCACTTTTGATTAATGGATAAATAGATTTTGCTTTTCTCAAGTCATCAACTGCTTTTTCATATTCCTTTAAACTTAAGTATATTTGTGCTCGTCCAGATAATGCTCCAAAATGTCTTGGCTCTAGATCTAAAACTTTCTCAATATCGTCTAACGATTTCTCATAATCCCCTAACATAAATAGTAATGTTGCTCGTTTATTCCAACCTTCTGCCCATTTTGGGTCCTCATTAATCACATCTGTAAATAGTTTTAATGCCATTCTATACTGCTGATGGTACATGGAATAAGTTCCGTTCTCTAATTTGTTCGTCAGATAATCATTGTTTGGGTGTCTTGTCCAATTATTCCAAATTTGATCCTCTAGCTTTTCTGCTTGTTGTAAATTTTTTGCATTAAGCAATTCTTTAAATAATATATTTAAATTGTCCGAATACACATTATTTGTACTGACAAATAAAAATATAATTATAAAATCTATATGTTTTTTAATCACTGACATATACAGATACTCCTCTAGAATTAATGTCTACATCAAATTTTTTATGTAATGGCGGAAAAGCTCTTTGAGAACAATCCAATCTATCACAAGTTCTACATGAAACCCCCACAGGTATCTCTGATTTTTTATCATTCAAATCTAAGTTTTCCGTATAAACAAAATCTTTTGCATATTTGGCTTCACATCCAAGTCCAATAGATAACATACTTTTTTTTTGTCCATATCTTCCTATACCTTTTTCAACTGTTCTTGCTATACATACATACTTTTCACCATTAGTCATTTTACTTACTGCTGCCTGTATAACACCAGGTCTAGAAAAAGCCGAATACACATTCCATCGAGGACAAGCACCACCATAACGTGGTATTTCAATGCCTGACAATGAAAATCTTTTTGAAATATTACCAGCGACATCAACTCTCAAAAAATGAAAAGGAACCCCAGGTAATTTTGGATCATTCAAACATGTTACTCTATGTGTGACTTGTTCAAATGAAGTTGCAAAAGTATTTTGCAATAACTCCAAATCATATTTAAGTTTTTTACATTCAGAGTGAAATAATTTGTAGGGCATTAAAATTGCTGCACCGCAATAATTTAATAAAGCAACTTTTGTTAATTTTTTCGACTCTTCATTTGGATAATTAAAAGTATCAAGATAAGAATTTATTATATCACTAGCTCCCTCTTGTACAATTTGAGCTGCAGCATGTAATTTCTTTGTTTCCAAAGACAAATAATCAGACAATAGCAACTTTCTATTTTTGTTATCATAAATTTTTGAAAAGGGTTTTCCTTCCTCAGGAATTATATCTTGTACTTCAATTTTATACTCTGATTTTAAATAATCACATAAAGCAATATATCTTGTTCTATTATTTTGTTTTATTTGTTCAAAGATTTGATTTGCAAATTCTTCTAGTTTTGGAAAAAAATTTCTATTTTCTTGCAAAAAATCTGAAATTACTTCTCCAGGAAATGAGTTTTTTCTATTATCTACAATTTTTCCTGAAAGCTTTTCAATTTTGTTAACCAATTCATGATCCTTTTTTTTCAAAATGTCTCCTAATCTTATTAGAGCTTTACCAATTTTTGGATTACTATTTGCAAGATCTTTAACTTCTGGACCAACTATATCTAAATCTTCAAAAAGTTGGTCATCAAGCAATTCTGAAATTGTGTTGACCATATTGATATCTGATTTATTTGTTAGATCGCTAATGTTGATGCTTAACTCCTCACAAATTTTTAAAAGCAATTCCCCGTCAATTTTTCTCTTACCTCCCTCAATTAAAGCTAAATAACTTGGTGAAATGTTAAGTTGTGAGGCTAGTTTGTTTGCTTGCATACCTAGCTGCCTTCTAAAAGCTTTTATTTTTGGACCAATATTTAATTCTGCTTGACTCATTTACTATATGTAAACTTTGTAAATTATTATTTACAAAAAATTTATTGTATTTACTGGATTTTTAACATTTTTTGTAGATTTTGTAAATATTGTAAATTATAAAGTTTACATGGACAAAAATACTATAAAAAACATTGAAACTAGTTCACAAACCACAAACCACCAAGAGCATCAAGAGCATAGAAGCAGAGGGGTTTATTTAAGAGATGACCACTGTGATTGGGGATCAAGTGGAATGAATGAGTTTACAGAAGAATATAACGAAAAATAAAAAGAACTAGTTTTTTTAAGGGGGAAAAATGTCAGCCGAGAATATCTCGTACGAGTTGAAAAGATTTGCAGGAATACAAAGGGATTATGAGCCAAATGAAGTAGAAAGGCTAAGAGGATCAATTAAAATTGAGTATTCAATGTGTAAACAGCAATCTCAAAAACTCTGGAGATTGTTGAATACAGAGCCATATGTAAACACACTTGGTTCTTTATCAGGAAATCAAGCTGTTCAACATGCAAAAGCAGGTTTAAAAGCAATTTATTTAAGTGGTTGGCAAGTTGCAGCAGACGCAAACAGCGCTGGAGAAATGTATCCTGACCAATCTTTATATCCTTACGACAGCGCACCTAAATTAGTTGAGTCTATGAATAATTCCTTAATTAGAGCAGATCAAATTCAACACATGGAAATTGCAGACGGAGATATGAAAAGCAGCGAAAGAACTGATTACATGTTGCCAATTATTGCAGATGGTGAAGCAGGATTTGGTGGACCGTTAAATGTATTTGAGCTAACAAAAAAATTTATAAAAGCTGGGTCAGCCGGAGTTCATTTTGAAGACCAACTAGCTAGTGAAAAAAAATGTGGACATATGGGTGGTAAGGTACTTGTTCCTACTGGAACTATGGTCCGAAATCTAAAAGCAGCAAGATTGGCAGCTGATATTGCCGACGTTCCTCTCATTATTCTTGCAAGAACAGATGCCAACGCTGCGAAACTAATAACAAACGATTTTGATGAAAATGACAAACCGTTTTTAACAGGAGAAAGATCACCTGAAGGCTTTTATTATGTAAAAGATGGTATTGATCAAGCAATCTCAAGAGGGTTAGCTTATGCGCCTTACGCGGATTTAATATGGTGTGAAACTGCAACACCTAATTTAGAAGAAGCAAAAAAATTTGCTGATGCAATACATGCAAAATTTCCTGGCAAGATGTTAGCTTATAATTGTTCTCCATCATTTAATTGGAAGAAACATTTATCTGATGATGAGATTGCAACATTTCAAACTAAAATTGGGATGATGGGCTATAAATTTCAATTTATAACTTTAGCAGGTTTCCATACGCAAAATATTGCTATTTTCGAGCTTGCAGAGAAATATAAAAAGGAAGGTATGACTGCTTACTCTAGAATACAACAAAATGAATTTGCTAGAGAAAAAGATGGATATACCAGTGTTAAACATCAACGAGAAGTTGGAACTTCTTATTTTGATGCAGTTTCCAATACAATAAGTTCTGGAAAGAGCTCCACAACAGCAATGGAAGGCTCAACAGAATCTGAGCAATTTTAATTACTCTTTAGCTTTTGGATTTGATCCCAGGCTGAATTAATAGCTCTCATTTTCTTTTTACTTTCCTCAATAACTTCCTGAGGAACTCCTTTACTTAGAAGTAAGTCAGGATGATGTTCTTTACTTAATTTTAAATATCTTTTTCTAATATCTATAAGATTATCATCAGGTTTACTCTCTAATACCACATATGGATTGAGTTTATCTGATGATTTCCTACCCTCAACTATTCCATTGAACTGGGCATCACTAAGACCAAATATTTGAGAAACATGTTGTATCATTCTAAATTCTTGATCACTTATATTTCCATCAGCCTCTGCAATATAAAATAATATATTAATGACTTCTTCCAACACATTTATATTTCCCTGATAGATCTGAGCTATTTGTTTTGCATATGGTTCGTAACCAGTGCTTTCTTCTTTAGCTTTATTAAAAATTTTTCCAACTTGATCTAATTCATGTTCTGGAATTTTGAGTTTATCTTTTACCGCTATTAATTCCTCTCTACTAACCTGACCGTCTGCTTTACTAAGTTTAGCTGATAAAACTATAAGAGCTAATGCAAAAACTTGTTGAGGTTGCGCAAAAGATTTAAATGACGATCTTGATCTTGATACTTTTCCACCAATTAAGGAACCTAATAGCATCCCAAACGGTCCTCCTAAAGAAAAACCGATCATCCCACCAATTAAACTTCCCCAGATAGACATATAAAAAAAATTTAATATAATTTAATATATTTATGTTCTCAACTTTTTTAGCTTTATCATTTTTATTTTTAATGTTTATGTGGTCATTGGCTTGGGTAAATTATTACAATAAACTAGATAAAAGGTTTGGTTCATCTTTATGGAGATGGAGTTATGATTATCCAGTGCCAGGTGATAGAGATATTTCTTTTCTTGATGATAAAAAATTTGTTATTTTAAGAAGAAAGAGAAATAGAGCAGTTACAGTTATGTATTTTATTTTATTTTTCTCTTTTTTTATATTTTTATCTTTTGTAACCCAGATTTTATACGCTATTCAACATTAGTTTAGTTGATGTTTATTTTTTAAATACAAAAAGAACGCTACAATTTCATATCCAACATAAAATAATTGGTAAATGACTGGGAGTTTAAAAAATTTATAAAGAAACTTGTATTTTGGAATACTTTTCCAAATAAGTAAAAAAGCATCAATACCCACATAGATTTTTCCATCTTGTTCCACATGAAGTCTTCTTAGAAGCTCTTTATCAGTTTTTTTTGTTTCTAATTCAGCATTTTTATTTTTAGTAATGTCTATCCAATTCAAATTTTCTATGTTTTCTTTTTTATAAATGTTAATTTCTGCTCTGCAGATTTTGCATGAATTGTTAAAAAAAACCTTCATAATCAAACTATATTTGAATATTTTATTTTTACAAATGTGCCAAATAAGCAGTTGATATAATAATAATCACTACTACATTCTTCAAATGTCAAATTTCTTCAAAGATGCAGATATAGATACTTCACAAGCTGAAGCAATTGTTACCGAAACCTTAAAAAATTGTGACGACGGAGAATTATATTTAGAAAATCATAAATCAGAGTCTATTGTTTTAGATGATAATAAAATAAAGAGCTCAACTTATAACTCTGATCAAGGATATGGTTTCAGAGCTGTAACAGGAGAAGTTGTTGCCTACTCTCATTCTAATGATATTTCAAAGGAATCATTAAGAAAATCAAGCGAGAATTTAAAAGATACGTTAAAGTCAAAAAAAGGAACCTATAATCATGAAATTCCTAAAACTAATAGCAAATATTACGAAAACATTAATCCTATTGAAAGCAAGACCTTCGACTCAAAGATAGATTTGCTAAACAGTGTTAATAACTATTTAAGATCAAAAGGCTCAATTGTAAATCAAGTAACTGCAAATTTTTTAGGTGAACATAAATCAATAGAAATTATTAGGTCTGATAATCAAGTTTTGAAAGATGATAGACCATTAGTCAGATTCAACGTTTCCGTAGTATTAGAGAAAGATGGAAAAAAAGAAACAGGTGTTTATGGAGTTGGAGGAAGACAAAGTTATGATGATTATCTAAAAGATGGAAGCTGGAAAGATGTTTGTGATGAAGCTTTTAGAATCGCAAATGTGAATTTAGAAAGTAAACCAGCGCCAGCAGGAGAAATGAAAGTTGTTTTAGGTCCTGGATGGCCGGCAATTTTAATTCACGAAGCGATCGGACATGGTCTTGAGGGAGATTTTAATAGAAAAAAAACTTCAGCTTTTCATAATTTAATGGGGCAGCAAGTAGCTAGCGAAGGAGTTACGATTGTAGATGACGGCACCTTATATCAAAGAAGAGGAAGTTTAACCATAGATGATGAAGGAACGCCTACTGAAAATACAGTTTTGATAGAAAATGGAATTTTAAAAAACTATATGCAAGACCGTTTAAACGCTCGTTTGATGGGAACTAACTCAACAGGTAGCGGAAGAAGAGAAAGTTATAAACATGTGGTTTTACCAAGAATGAGAAATACAATGATGTTGTCAGGTAAATATTCGCAAGATGAAATGATAAGTTCAGTTGATAAAGGTATTTTCGCTGTAAGTTTTGGGGGAGGACAAGTAGACATAACTTCAGGAAAATTTGTATTTAACTGCACAGAAGCATACGAAATCAATAATGGTAAAATTGGATCACCAATCAAAGGTGCTACATTAATTGGAGATGGACCGTCAATTTTAAAAGAAGTTTCATTAGTCGGTAATGATATGAAATTAGATCCAGGTATAGGGACATGCGGGAAAGCTGGACAAGGTGTTCCAGTAGGAGTAGCTCAGCCATCAATTCTTATAAATAAGATGACCGTTGGTGGAACAAAACTGTAATATAAATGATAAGGGATCAGGAATTTTTAAAAGATATAGCGTCTTATTGTATTGAAAACTCTAAAAAACTAGGAGCTACAGATGTTGGTGTAAAAGTAATTCACTCTGTCTCAGAAAATGTTAGTTTTAGAAACAAAAAATTAGACGAGTCAAATAGAGCAGATAGTTTTGCTGTTAATTTAACTACTTATATAGAGAAAAAAAAATCAAGTATTAATTC
The DNA here is from genome assembly GCA_902540545.1 of uncultured Pelagibacteraceae bacterium. GTDB lineage: Bacteria > Pseudomonadota > Alphaproteobacteria > Pelagibacterales > Pelagibacteraceae > Pelagibacter. Next base: position 14,707 of record CACBMY010000004.1, on the reverse strand, counting down.
ATCAGATTTATCTAAATCAAACTTAGAAAAATTAATAGAACGTTGTATTGACGCTACAAAAATCACTCCATCAGATGAAAATAATTCGTTACCAGATAAAGATTTAATGTCTAAAGAGATACGAGACCTTAATCTCTATGATGAAACACATTATCCAAATGATAAAAAGATTGAATTTTTAAAAAAAGTTGAAGAGACAGCATCAACGGACGAAAAAATAGTTAATACTGAAGCTGGTTTTACTGAAAATAAAAATAATTTTATACTCGCAAACAGTAATGGTTTTTTAAGTGGATACAAAACCTCAAATTTTTCATCTTCATGTGTAGCTGTATCAAAAATTAATGGTGCAATGGAAAGAGATTATGAGTTTGGTAGCACAAGATTCTTGCAAGATATGATGAAACCAGAAGAAATTGGAAAAATAGCTGCTGATAAAGCAATAAAAAAGTTAGGCCCAAAAAAAATTAAGAGTGAAAAAATTGGGGTTATATTTGATAAAAGAATTTCCAAAGGAATATTAAGCACACTAGCAAGTGCAATAAGTGCGAGTGCTATTGCAAGAGGAACTTCTTTTTTAAAAGATCAAATCAATTCTGAAGTTTTTCCAAATTCAATTAATATCATCGATGATCCAAAAATTGAAAAAGGATTAGGCTCCCAAAACTTTGATAGCGAAGGCGTCGAAACCAATTCTTTGAAACTAGTTGAGAATGGTATTTTAAAAAATTATTTAATTGATACTTATTACGGTAAAAAGTTAAATTTAAAATCTAATGGAAGATCTGGAGGAACAACAAATTTATACTTTGAAAATGGTGATTTAAGTTTCAAGGATTTAATAAATTTAGAAAAAAAGTTTCTATACATAACAGAGACTATAGGTCATGGAGGCAATATCATTACTGGAGATTACTCAGTTGGAGCTTCGGGATTTATGGTTGAGGATGGAGAATTGACTTACCCAGTAAGTGAAATAACTATAGCTGGGAATTTTAAGGAAATGTTTAAGAATATTACTTTGGCAAATGATTTAGAGATGAAGTACTCAACAAATGCTCCTACTTTGTTGATTAATCAAATGACAGTAGCGGGAAAATAATTATTGAATTTTTTTTAGTCTATATTCCCATAGACCCATTCTCTTATAAGCCACTTTTATAATCAATGCTTTTTTTTTATCGTACCATATTTCAAAATTCAATTTTTTATCATCAGGTAGATTTGGATTGGCAGAAAAAAGTCTAAAATGTTCTACATCATATTCTTTATTATAAAGTTTAATATTTTCTTTTCCCAAAAATTCTATGTTTTGTTTTTTTACACTTCCAGATAATGGACTTATTTGTGTCTCAGTTTGCAAAATTCTATGGTTCCACCAATGACCGATTATATTTTCTCTATCCGCTTCACCCTTATATGATGATCCATCAATTATAAACTTCTCCTTTTTTTCATCAAAAATTAAATTTACATATTTCCTCTTATTGTTTTGAAATGTTTCTGAGTTAAATGAAATTAATTGGTCTCCAATATATTCTTCAGTACCTCTACTATTTATAGAGAATACTGTAACACCCAATAATTTCACTTCAAAATTGGTTGTATTTTTTACAATAAATTTATTTTCTTCTTTTTTAAATGTGAAAATACTTTCTCCAATTTTTTCATCATCTTTAAATATCTCCATTTCAATATTTGAATAATTTTTATAGTGATCAGTATGTGCTTGCAAAAAAAGAGGAGATAAAACTAACAATATTACTAAGAATTTTCTCATTACTTCACGTTATTTTAATTAACTTGTTTGAACTTTATATAGAATTTTTACGTTTAAAAGATAAATAGTCTAAAGAATTATGTTTTTAACCATAAAAAATATACCCTCAAAATCTTGGAGCTCAGAAAAACCTTTAAATTTTAAACCTAAACTTAGAACTTTTTTACTTTTATGTGTTGGTTTATCTTTATTTGGATTGGGAGAGGGTCTCTTATTAGTTTCTACTACTGGTAATTCTCCATGGTCTGTTCTTGCAGAAGGTTTATCAAACATATTAAATATTTCGATAGGTTTATCTACATTCATAATAAGTATTATTGTTTTAGGGTTTTGGTTTCCACTAAAACAAAAACCAGGAATAGGTACAATTCTAAATATTTTAATTATAGCAGCGATAATCGATTTGACACTTTTTCTTTTTGATCCTCCTTTAGCTACTTCTTCAAAATATATTCTTGCCGTATTTTCTGTTTTGCTTGTCGGTCTAGGAAGTGGGATATACTTAATTGCAAATTTAGGCCCTGGTCCTAGAGATGGATTGATGACAGGTCTAACAAAAAAAACTCAACTTCCTATTGCTTTAATTCGAGCTACTTTGGAAATTTCAGCTGTTATATCTGGTTGGTATTTGGGAGGAACTGTTGGTTTGGGCACTATAATATTTGCATTAGGGATAGGTCCTGCTGTAGCTTTAGGAATTTATATTGTGGATAAAGTTACGAAGTAAATGTTTTTAGTGGACAATTAGTCGATTGTTAATACTGAATAAAAATTGTAAATATAAATCATGTCTATAAAAAATTGGATGAAAGAATCAGCGAATATATTATTTGACGATAGTAAAAATGATTTAAGAGCACTTCCCAAAACTGTGAGACTACAAATATTATTAGTTTTAAGTTTTATATGGACAACAGTATTTAGTTTATACGTATTTTCATATGCCACTTTTGCATTTGGTTGGGCAGGGACATATGTTGCTCATATAGGTTTAATATTTGCTGTTTATTATACTTTTAAACAATTTCATAGAGCTGAAGCAAAAGCTGTTAGTGTTTTTAAGACAAAAAATTTTGATCCATTTAAAATCATGACAATTGTTTTTGTTATAGTTTTTATTTTTGTTTTTTCTAAAGGTATTGAGGTATTGACAAGAACAAACTCTTACTCAATTCCATATGACGGACCTAGTAAATCAGCATTTGAAAAGTGGCTGCCATTTACCAAAAATAAATCTGAATAATAATTTTTTTAAGAAGCTTCTGATAATTTAGAGAGCTTTTTTCTCTCGTGAGGATCAAGCACAGCTTTTCTTAATCTGCATGAATTTGGCGTAATTTCTAGTGCTTCATCAGAATTTAACATGCTCAATTGTTCAGCAATAGACATCTTTCTTACTGGAGTTAAAACAACATTTTCGTCTGTTCCTTGTGTCCTCATATTTGTAAGTTTTTTACCTTTCATGACATTTATAATCATATCACCAGGTTTAGGTGACAATCCTACAATCATACCCGAATAAACTGGATCGTTATGGGTAACAAACATTTCTCCTCTTGCCTGTAGATTATAAATTGCAAATGCTACTGCCTTTCCTTGTTCCATAGAAATTAATGCACCATTTCTTCTGCCTTCCATATCTCCCTCAAATTTTCCATAAGAATGGAATATTCTGTTTATTACCCCTGTTCCTTTAGTTAGAGTAAGAAATCTACTGGTGTATCCCATTAAACCTCTAGTTGGCGCATGAAAGATTAATCGTTTTTTATTTTTTCCAGTATCTTTAAGATCTATTAATTTTCCTTTTCTTTTATTCATCGAGTCTATAACTTTAGAAGAGAACTCTTCATCAAGATCCATAGTAATTTCTTCAATAGGTTCTAATTTTTCACCATTTTCATTTTTTTGAAATAAAACTCTAGGAGGACTTACTGTCATTTCAAATCCTTCACGTCTCATTTGTGTTAATAATATTTCTAACATTAATTCACCTCTTCCACTTATTTCAAATGAGTCTTTATTTTCATTTTCTGAAAAAGAAATTCCTACATTATTCTGAGACTCTTGAACCAATCTCTCTCTAATTTGAGTACTTGTAAGTTTTTTACCTTCAGTACCAGCTAATGGAGAACTATTTACTGTTATTTTGATAGACATCGTTGGTGGATCAATTGGGGTTGCTTGTATTGGTGTATTTACCTCAGTATCACATATAGTGTCAGCAACATTTGCTTTTTCTAATCCAGCGATAACCACAATATCTCCAGCTTCGCCAACTTCTATTGGTACTTTTTTTGTCCCTTCGTATCTAAATATTTTAGTCAACCTTCCCTCATCAACTTTTTCTCCATCAAGATTGATTGCTTTAATTTGTTGGTTTGCTTTTGCAGTACCTTGAGAAATTCTACCAACTAAACTTCTACCCAAAAAACTGTCTGCATATAAAAGAGTTGAAAGCATTGCAAAAGGCTTGGTCTTGTCAAATTCTGCTGGCTTAACATGATCTATTACTAGATCTAATAATGGGTTTAAATTCTCTCTTGGGCCATCTATTTCTTTAGATGCCCAACCAGATCTTCCACTTGCATAAATAACTGGAAAGTCTAATTGTTCCTCGTTGGCATCTAAGCTGACAAACAAGTCAAAAGTCTCATTTAAAACTTCATCGGCTCTTTGATCAGCTTTGTCTAATTTATTAATAACTACTATTGGTTTAAGGCCTTGTTTAAGTGCTTTGGCTAATACAAATTTAGTTTGAGGCATTACCCCTTCGGCTGAATCTATTAACAATAATGCACCATCAGCCATACTAAGAACTCTTTCAACTTCTGCAGCAAAATCTCTGTGTCCAGGTGTATCAATAATATTAATTCTAGAATCTCTCCAATTTATGGAGGCTGGTTTGGCAAGAATTGTAATACCTCTTTCCTTTTCAAGTTCGCCGGAGTCCATTAGTCTTTCATCAACAACTTCATTTTCCCTAAAAGAGCCACTCTGTTTCATTAAGTTATCAATTAAAGTAGTCTTGCCATGGTCAACATGAGCAATTATGGTGATGTTACGTATTGATGTTGTCATTTGCGCGTTCTTATATATTCAAAATATTTTTTTTCAATTCAAAAAAAAAGGGTAGTAAAAACCGCCCTTTTTGAATTTTTTTTTGAGTAAAATTGGGATTACATTCTCATACTGGTTTCTAATAATACTTGATTTACTTAACATTTTAAAAATTCCTTCATCACTCTTCATCACTATTTAAAGCAATTCAAAAGCAATTCAAAAGATAAATCTTATATTTAAGGTTTGAAGTCTAAAAATTGCCTTCATTTAGAGTTATTTTATTAATTGTTAAAGTTAATTTCTAATACTTTAAACAACTCCAAAATATGCAACAATTAGAACTGTTTGATTTCAGAAGAGATATTCTTTTTGAAAGAGATAATCAAATCGCTCGTTTTTATGATGTCCTTAGCGAAACTAATGACGGAATAAGTTATGCTGAACATATAGATCCTAAAAAAAAATTCTCTATATGTGGTATGGATTATGAAGAGTATGTTGATGTTAAAAAGAAATACCTAAAAGGTTTGACCTATGATCAAATACTTAACTACTTAAGGAAATTTAAAAAGGAAGAAAGATTAGAAAAATATAAAATTTTACTTAAATTTAGGAACATACCTTTTGATGCTGATTTATTCACCTGGAATAGCGATTAGTCTAATTTAGATTATTATACTTTCATTAAAAAAAATATCAGTTTAAATTCAATTTCGTTCATTTCTTTGCTAATATAAAATTATGGATAAACAAAATCTCTCTTCACTTATATGGTCTACAGCAGACGATGTTCTTAGAGGGATGTTTAAACCCAGTGAATATGGCAGGATAATTTTACCATTTGTTGTTTTGAGAAGGTTAGATTGTGTTCTAGAACCTCAAAAAGATAAAGCGTATAAACTATATGAAAAATACAAAAAAGAACTTAAAGATTTTAATCAAGTTATTCAAAGTCAATTAAACTTACCTTTTTTTAATGTTTCGAAATTTGATTTATTAGGAATAAAAAGCGACCCAAACAATGTGCACAAGAACTTTAATAATTATATTCAAGGATTTTCAAAGAATGTTTTGAATATTATAGAGAATTTTCAAATTGATCCTTTAATAACTAAATTAAATAAAAACAAAAAACTCTATCTTCTCATTGATAAGTTTACTGAATTTGATCTACACCCAGATAAAATTGACAATCATATGATGGGTTCAGTTTACGAAGAACTTTTGAGAAAATTTTCTGAGATATCTAATGAAGAAAGTGGAGATCATTTTACTCCGAGAGATATAGTAAAACTTTTAGTCTCATTGGTATTTGGTGGAGATAAAGAAAAATTGAAAGGGGAAGATAAAATTAGATCAGTTTACGACCCTTGTTGTGGAACAGGAGGAATGTTAACTATTGGTAAAGAATGGATAAAAGAGAATGTAAATAAAAAATTAAAGGTAGAATTATTTGGACAAGAATTAAATGACATTACTTATGCAATATGTAAATCAGATTTTTTAATGTCAGACGAAAACCCAGAAAATATTAAAGGTCCTTTATCCTCTTTATCTGATGACCAATATCCTGATAGAAAATTTGACTATATGATAACCAACCCTCCGTTTGGTGTAAGTTGGAAATCTGAAGAAGATTATATTAATCAAGAAGCAAAAGATATGAAAGGAAGATTCTCAGTCGGAACACCAAGAGTATCAGATGGTTCTTTATTATTTTTACAACATTTAATAAGCAAAATGGAGAGTAAAACTTCAAAAATAGGAATTGTTTTTAATGGTTCGCCATTGTTTACTGGTGATGCCGGGAGTGGAGAGTCAAATATCAGGAAATGGATATTATCAAATGACTTGCTCGAAACCATTGTTCAACTCCCTGACAAAATGTTTTTTAATACAAGTATTTCAACTTACATATGGATTCTAACAAACAATAAATCTAAAAATCGTAAAGATAAAGTTCAATTAATTGACGGAAGTAATCTGGGTTCGCCCATGAAAAAAAACCTTGGCGAAAAAAGTATTTATATTAATGATGAAAACATAGATTATCTAAACAATATTTATCTTGATTTCAAAGAAGATAAAAATTGCAAAATATTTGATAATAATTTTTTTGGTTATACAAAAGTTACTGTTGAACAACCATTAATCGAAAATGGCACAATAAAGAAAGATAAAAAAGGGAATACTAAACCAGATATAAAAAAAAGAGAGTATGAAAAAATTCCTTTGTCAGAAGATATTGATGATTATTATAATCGCGAAGTAAAACCTTTTCTTAATAATTCATGGATAGATAAATCTAAAAATAAGATAGGATACGAAATTAATTTTTCTAAATATTTTTACAAATTTAAAAAACGAAGAACTTTGAAGGAAATTTCTGATGAAATTAAATTACTAGATCTTCAAATATCTAAACTATCTACAAGTACAATTAATGAGTGATCTTCATAAAGAAACAGGTATACCCTGGATAGCAACTATTCCAAATAGTTGGCAACTTATTAAGGGTAAATTCTTATTTAAGAAACTCAAACAAATCAATAAAGATTTAGAATGTAAAAATTTGTTATCATTGACGTATAAAGGCGTTTTAAACAAAGATTTCAATTCTAATGATGGTTTAAGACCAAAAGATTACAATACATATCAATTATTTAACAAAGATGATCTGGTTTTTAAAATGATTGATCTAGAGAATATAAAAACAAGTAGAGTTGGAATTGTACATGAGCGTGGAATAATGAGTTCAGCATACATTAGATTTGAACCTAATAAAAAAAAAATTTATCCTAAATTTGCATATTGGTTTTATTATGATCTGTATAATAAAGAAATTTTTAATGCTATAGGAAGTGGAGTAAGATCAACTCTAAACTCTGACGATTTGTCTGAGATTATATTGCCGGTCCCATCTCTTGAACAGCAAAAATTAATTTCAATTGATATTGATAAAAAAACCAAACAAATAGATTCTTTAATTGAATGTATTGAGAATAAAAAAAAACTTATAAAAGAAGCGATTCAATCGCACTTTTATGAACTGCAGTATACAAATAAAAAATTAAATTTTTACCCTAAACATTGGTTCAATTTTATACCCGAAAATTGGGAAGTAACTAAATTTAGAAAACTGTTTGAAGAAACAAATATTAAAAAAAATTCTAAAAATGAAAGATTATTATCAGTTACTCAAGATAGAGGTGTGGTATTCAGAGATGAGCAGGATAAAAATGTTGTAAATCCTGAGGGTGATTTGTCTTCATATAAACTTGTCGAACCTGGAAATGTTATAATTAGTTTAAGAAGTGCTGATGGAGGTTTAGAAATTTCTGATATACGTGGTTTAGTATCTCCTGCTTATATTGTTTTAAAACCTAAAATAAAAATTGATAGAAACTATTATAGATTTTTATTAACCTCTGAAAATTTTATAATTGAAATGAAAAGGTATATTAAAGGTATTAGAGATGGAAAAAATATTTATTTTGATGATATAAAAGACGTTTTAATTCCATATTTTCCAATTTCAAATTGGAGTCAAAAATATAAAAAAATATTATCTATTCATGAAGATCTTTTTAAAAACTTTGCAAATCTTGATAAAAAAATTTTACTTTTACTAGAATATCGTAAATCATTAATTTCAACTCTGATAAGTGGAAATACAAAATTAAAAAAAGAAATTTTATGAACACTCTCAACCCAACAGAAAAAAAATTTGAAAATCATATTGAAAAATATCTTAATTCAATCAAATATAAATCAATTCATTATGAAAAATATGATCGTAGTTTATGTTTGATTAAAGATGAAGTTATAGATTTTATAAAAAAAACTCAAAAAGAAAAATGGGATAAATTGAAAGATGCTTACGGTGAAGAGGTAGAGAATAAAGTTCTTGATCGAATCTCATCAGAAATATCTAGAAGAGGAGTTATTAATGTTCTTCGTAATCAAGTTTCTGATCGGTCAGTTCATTTAGATCTTTGTTATTTTGAACCGAAAAGTGATTTAAATCCAGATCATTTGAGTTTATTTAAATCAAATCAATTTAGTCTAGTTCGTCAACTTCATTACTCTACAAGAAATGAAAATTCAATTGATATGGGTTTGTTCTTAAATGGAATTCCTATTTTGACTATGGAATTAAAAAATCAATTAACAGGTCAAAATTATAAAAATTCAGAAAGTCAATATCGTTTTGATCGTGATCCAAAAGAACCTCTTTTGCAATTTAAAAGAGTTCTTGTTCATTTTTGTGTAGATAATAATCAAGTTTCGATGACCACAAATCTTAAAGAAGGAAAGACAAGATTTTTTCCTTATAATAAAGATATAGAAAATCCACCTGTTGAAAATGACTATAGATCTTCTTACCTGTGGAAAGAGGTATTAAATCCTAATTCTCTTTTAGATATTATTGAAAACTTTGCGCATGTTTCAAATGAAAAAGAATATTTTTATAATGAAGAAAAACAAAAAGTTGATAGTAAGAAATTTGATGTTCAAATTTTTCCTCGTTACCATCAACTTGAATTAATTAGAAATCTTAAATTACAAACAAAAAAGGACGGTGCAGGTAATAACTACCTAATTCAACACACTACAGGATCAGGTAAATCATATTCTATCGGATGGTTGTCTCATCTACTTACTTCTTTATATAAATCGAAAGATGATAAGAGACGAATTTTTGATAGTATAATTGTAGTAACAGATAGAACTAATTTAGATGATCAACTGAGAGGAACTATTAAATCTTTATCTAAGGTAGATGGAGTAGTTTTTGGTGCAGAAAAAGGATCAAAAGAACTCAGAGAATTTCTTGAAAAGGGTAAGGATATTATAATTACAACAATACAAAAATTTCCTTATATTTCTGAGGATATAGTTGCATTAGGAGATAAAAAATTTGCTGTTATTATTGATGAAGTTCACTCCAGTCAAAACGGTGAACTTTCAAAAGAATTAAAAAGAACATTAACAAGAAATGAAGATGAGGAAGAAGAGGATTTTACACTAGAGTCTTTTCTTGAAGAACAAATCCAAACAAGAGGAAGACAAAAACATATTTCTTTCTTTGGTTTTACAGGAACTCCTAAAGAGAAAACTTTAGAGATTTTTGGAACAAAACAACCAGATAATAAATTTAAACCTTTTCACGTTTATTCAATGAGACAGTCTATAAGTGAAGGATATACTCTTGATGTTCTGCAAAATTACTCAACTTACAAAAGATATTTTAAAGTTAAAGAAGTTAAAGAAGATGCAATTGAGATAGATACAGCACAAGGTACTAAAGAAATTTTTAATTATGTAGACTCGCATCAAATTACTATTGAGAATAAAGTTAAGATAATTCTTGATCATTTTTTCAACAAATCTTCAAAAGAAATTCAAGGTAAAAGTAGAGGAATGATTGTTGTAAAAACAAGAAAACTTTGTGTTCAATATTTTAAAGAAATAAATAGACAACTTGAGGAGAGAAAATCTAAATTTCAATGCTTGGTAGGTTTTTCTGGTGAAGTTAAGTTTAAAGGTGATCCTGAGAAGTATACTGAAAAAGGTTTAAATTTAACAATTGGTCATGATAGTAATGTGCCAATAGGTCTTAAAAATCCAAAATATAGATTGCTTGTTGTTGCAAACAAATTTCAAACTGGATTTGATGAACCTATGCTTCAATCCATGTATATAGATAAATCCTTGAAAGATGTTCAATGTGTACAAACATTATCTCGTCTAAATCGAACAATGTCAGGCAAAGCATCTACTTTTGTATTAGATTTTGCCAACGACCCAGAGTCAATTAGATTTTCATTTCAAAAATTCTATCAAGATGTAGGACTTCAGGAAGAAACTGATCCTAATACACTTTATGATATTAACACTTCAATTAATGAATTTAAAATATTTTCAAGTGATCAAGTTGAGAATTTTTGTTCAATATTTTTTGATAAAGATAGAGATGAGGGAAATCTTCATCCTGTTTTAGATGAAGTTGTTGATAAATGGAATGAACTAGATGATAATGAGCAAAGAGAAGATTTTAGACTTAAAGTTGCTTCTTATATAAGATTATATAGTTATTTATCTCAAATAATTAATTTTTCAGATGTTGAATTAGAAAAAAATTATATTTTTTATAGATATTTATCTAAAAAATTAAAACCAAAAACAAAAGAGAAAGTTAATATTGAAAATTTAATTGATCTTGAGTCATTAAGAATACAAAAATTGCATGATCATATCGATCCTTTAGAAAAACTAGATCATGAATATGAAGGTATCAGAACTACTGTAGGTACATTTACTCCTCCTACAAAAGACTTACTTTCAGAAATAATTGAAACAATCAACTCAAGATATGGAATAAATCTAACTGATGATGATAAAGTAAATATAGATAGTGTTAGACAAAAAATCTTTGAAGATGAAGAAATTGAAAAATATATGAGTGGATCAAATTCAGAACAAAATAAACAAGATTACTTCAAAAAACAATTTGATAATGTAATCTTATCTCTTCTTAAAGATAGATTTGATTTCTACAAGAAACTCGATGAAAACTCAGGATTAAAAAATCTTATATTTGATAAAATTTATAAAGATTATAGAGAGAGAAAAAATAAATAATTGTTACAGTTTTAAATGAGACTATAACATCGTCAAATCCTTCATCATTCTTTCATCATTCCTTCATCACTAATGATTTTCGTATAGATAAAAAAAAAGGGCAGTAAAAACTGCCCTTTTTGAATTTTTGTTTGAGTATAATGGGGATTACATTCCCATTCCACCCATGCCGCCCATACCACCCATTCCTCCAGGAGGCATACCAGCTCCACCAGCATCTTTTTCTTCTGGTTTATCTGCAATCATTGCTTCAGTTGTTACTAACAATCCAGATATAGAAGCAGCATCTTGAAGAGCTGTTCTTACAACTTTAACTGGATCAATAATACCCTCTTTAAACATATCAACATATTGCTCTGATTGTGCATCGTAACCATTGCTAGACTTGTTTGTTTCTAATAATTTACCAACAACTACTGATCCATCAACACCTGCATTTGTTGTGATTTGTCTAATAGGTGCTTGTAAAGCACTTTTGACAATTTCTACACCAGCTTTCTGATCATCGCCTTTTACTTTTAAACTATCAAGTTCTTTTGAAGCATAAAGCAATGCACATCCACCACCGACAACAATACCTTCTTCAACGGCTGCTCTTGTAGCGTTTAATGCATCTTCAACTCTATCTTTTCTTTCTTTAACTTCTACTTCAGTAGCTCCACCAACTTTGATCACAGCTACACCTCCTGCTAGTTTAGCAAGTCTCTCTTGTAGTTTTTCTCTATCATAGTCTGATGTTGTTTCTTCGACTTGAGCTTTGATTTGAGCACATCTTGCTTCAATATCGGATTTTTTACCTGCTCCACTTACTATTGTACTATTTTCTTTATCAACTTTTACACGTTTTGCAGAACCAAGATCATTGAGTTTAACATTTTCAAGTTTAATTCCTAAATCCTCAGAGATAACTTGTCCGCCAGTAAGAATTGCAATATCTTCTAACATTGCTTTTCTTCTATCTCCAAAACCAGGTGCTTTAACAGCAACAACTTTTAAACCACCCCTTAGTTTGTTAACAACAAGCGTTGCTAATGCCTCTCCTTCAACATCTTCTGAAATTATCATTAATGGTCTTCCTGCTTGTACAACAGCCTCTAACAACGGAACCATCGGTTGAAGATTTGTTAATTTTTTCTCGTGAAGAAGAATTAATGGATTTTCTAACTCTGTAGTCATTTTATCTCCATTTGTAATAAAATAAGGAGAAAGATAACCTCTATCAAATTGCATACCTTCTACTACATCAAGTTCTGTTTCAATTCCTTTAGCTTCTTCAACAGTAATTACTCCTTCGTTACCAACCTTCTGCATAGCTTTTGAAATCATTGCACCAATTTCTTTATCACCATTTGCTGAAATTGTTCCAACTTGTGCAATTTCATCGCTATCTTTTACTTTTTTAGCTGATGAAATTAATTTATTTTTTACATGATCTACAGCAGCATCAATCCCTCTTTTAACATCCATTGGGTTCATTCCTGCTGTTACATACTTACAACCTTCTTTAACAATTGCTTGAGCTAAAATTGTTGCAGTTGTTGTTCCATCACCAGCTTCATCGTTAGTTTTGCTAGCAACTTCTTTAACCATTTGTGCACCCATATTCTCAAACTTATCATCAAGATCAATTTCTTTTGCAACTGAAACACCATCTTTAGTTGTTCTTGGTGCACCATAAGATTTGTCGATAACAACATTTCTTCCTTTTGGTCCAAGAGTAACTTTTACAGTGTTGGCAAGTATATCAACTCCCTTTAACATTGATGCTCTAGCATCTGAATCAAATTTTACTATTTTAGCCATTCTAAACTCTCCTTATTATTTATTTACCTGTTGCAATACCCATAATGTCAGACTCTTTCATTATGCTGTACTCTTTACCATCAATTTTAACTTCTGTTCCTGACCACTTACCAAATAAAACTTTATCTCCTACTTTAACGTCCATAGGTATTAGTTTTCCATCTTCAGTTTTTGCACCTCCGCCAACAGCAACAACTTTACCCTCTTGAGGTTTTTCTTGAGCTGTATCTGGGATAATTATGCCACCAGCAGTTTTCTCGCTGCTATCTAAAACTTCTATTAAAACACGGTCATGTAACGGTTTAAACTTCATACGAATTCTCCTTTAAATTAGCAGTCATATAGAGACATATTTAATAATTTTCAAGATCTTGAATAAAAATTATGGTCTAAAAAACTCAAGAATTAAGCTTATTTTTAAGCTATACCTCAAGTATGCCCCAAAACTTAGACAAAGATGGATTAAGATCAAAGATAAACAGTTACGAATTATTTTTTATCGATATATGGGGAGTGATCCATAATGGTTTAAAAATTTTTGAGGACTCTATTGAAGTTTTAGAAAATTTGAAAAAAAACAACAAAGAGTTCGTTTTGCTTACTAACGCGCCAAGACCAAATTCTACAGTTAATGAATTTTTAAAAAAAATGGGGCTCAAAAATTTTCATGAACATGTATACACATCTGGAGAAGCTTCATTAAAATATCTAATGGAAAATTTTCTAAATTCAAAATTTTATCACATTGGACCACCAAGAGATTTTGACTTATTTAAAAGATTTGAACAAAATAAAGTTAGTAATATTAATCAAGCGGATTATTTTATTTGTACAGGGTTATTTGAAGATCATGAGACAAAACTTGAATATTATGAAGATTTACTTGAGAAATTTTCAAATAAAAAATTTGTGTGTACAAATCCAGACCTAATTGTTGATAAAGGTGATGTTAGAGAGTTTTGTGCTGGTTCAGTTGCAAAAATATTTGAGAAAATTGGTGGAAAAGTAATTTACTTTGGAAAACCTTATCCTCCAGTTTACAATTTATCTGCTAACATAAATGGTAAAAATGTTTTATGTATCGGAGATAATATGAACACAGATATAAAAGGAGCTAATATTCAAAATTTTGATAATTTGTTAATAACGAACGGTATTCATAAAAAAGAATTAAGTAGTATTAATATTGATAAATTAGAAAAAAAATATGGAGTGAGCGTGAATTACACTCAAACAAAATTGAAATGGTGAACAAAATTAAAATCTACAAAAATTTCAAGATTTTAAGAAAACATCAAAATGCCATGATATTAATTGGTAATTTTGACGGCTTACACTTGGGCCATCAAAGATTATTTAAAGAAGCAAAAAAATATAAAAAAAAATATAATTCAAAAATTGGAGTAGTGACTTTTGATC